>NZ_CP009687.1:3301035-3601129 GCF_001042715.1 Clostridium aceticum
ATCCAGACCTTTATTATTTGCTAATTCTTTAACTTTAAGTGTATTCATTTTCATTTCCTCCCAGTATTCATTTTATTATTGTCATCTAAAGGCAGAAAAACTGCCTTGCATCTTAATTCATTAGCTTCAATCTTTTTGTATTGTGGCTCATAAATATGATTCTCTTCATTTGTCATACACAACAGATAACAATCTTTACTTTTTTTAGATATTGATATGGTTTTTACATTTTGCAATCCATTGTCAGCAAAGATATGAATGTCTTGCAAATCACCATCATCAATAAAGCAGCCATCAATACTGCCCAGTGTATTTCAATCCATTCGAGAACAATTCCATATGCTAGCGCGCCAAGGGGCATACCGCCTCTAGAAATCATACTAACTAAAGAAAATACCCTAGACATATATTCATCTGGCGTTTCTCTCTGTATATAAGTTTGCACAGGTACAGATATAACTATATTGGCAAGACTAAATAGACCTAGCACGCCTGCCAATACAACCAAATATAGCATTGTATCATTTCCCAACATGGCTAAACTCTTTGGGAAAAGTAAAATAGAAAATAGTAGCATAGTCCCTAAAAGTAAACCACTACCAATTGTAAAAGGCTTTGTTACTTCCTCCTCTTTTCCAAACCAAATTCCTACCATCACACTCCCTAGTAGCGAACCTAATATAATAATTGTTTGCAAATACCCGTATTGAGTATCAGGATATTGTAAGTTCGTCTTAAAAAATAGTGGTAGAATGACACTAAAAATTGGTTGCACTACAAAGTAGATGACTAAAAAGAAATAACACATATTACGAATAATCCTGTTTTTCATGATGAACTGAATCCCTTCCAGCAGATCATTAATCATTCCCTTTGCTCCCTCTGTTTTTTTGCGTTTTACATGAACATACTGAATCATCATCTCACTGGCTCCCGATAGGAGAAATGAAGTCCCATTAATCATAAAAACCATTGTAATCCCGTATTTAGCGTATAAAACGGTGCCTACAACTGGTCCCAACATAATCGATAGACTCCTCATAGATGCAACAGTAGAATTACGTCTTGTCAGCTCCCCTTTATCAACAAGCTGGGGTAGCATTCCTCTTGTGGCTGGTTCAAACAAGCCATTTAATAAAGAAATCACTGCCTGAACTATTAATAATAGAGGAATCCCCATAAATCCCCAATATGAGATAAATCCTAAAGCTAATATTACCCCTGCACTAATCAAGTCTGTTACCACCATAATCATTTTTCTATTCATCCTATCTCCAATGACACCTGCGAAGGGATAGATGATCAATGCTGGCAACAATGATAAGAAGGAAAACAATCCAATTGTGGCAGCTGAGCCTCCGATGTCTATAATATATAGCGGCATAATCATCATTTGTACACTATTACCTATATCAGATACCATTCTACCAAGTAGGAATAACATAAAATTATTATTTAAAATATTTTTCCTTTTTTTATTCATTACTTCACTCCTATTTTTCTGTGTTTTTTGCAACAAAAAAACACAGGTTGGCTGCCTGTGCATTGAGTAACGGAAAATATATAACAAAATAGAAACACCTTGCATTTCATTATAGAAACAAGTTGTTCTTACACTTTAAATATATGGTCATTTTAAGAAAACTTTTCAATAGGCTTTTAAAATAAGGAAAAACAAGTACTATTATTATTTTTGCAGATACATACTTGCAAATTTAATAAATCTAAAATTAAACTAAGAACGCAAAAATAGTCATAGTTTTAGCCTTACTGATATTATAATGGTAAAATTTCTCATTGATTATGATTTTATTTTTAGACACACAAAAAGAGGGTAGATTTGTCCCTCCTTTTTTAACGTCTCATATAAATTTAATCATCGTTAATAAGGTTTTCTTAAAAATAGGCAGACCAATCCCGATTACTCTACACATAGGTAGATCCTTTAAGCACTATTCAATTAGTTGCATAAAGTATAAAATCGAGATCTAAACATTCCACACATTTTTAAGTAACCCTCCATTCTCTTTTAATTCATTAATATAATAACATATATATTTAGCTTTAGCAAACATAAATCTCGCCCTCTCGTCCCCTTGCTTATTATTTCATTGCAAATTACCAATCACTAATCCACCCATCAACCTATAAGCTATATATCTAGTAATAATCTGATCATAGCTGCATTATTATGAACGGGTACTAAAGTAATCAGCATAAAAAGAACACTCCAGTTAAAAGTGTCCTCGTCTATAATCTCTGTTACGGTAGGTACCGCTGTTGTCAATCTTACTATATTCCCCTTTGATACTGAATTTACATCAACAGCAAATCAAAATTTCCTACAGCATATCTCCATTTCAGCAGTAAATGGAAATATGCATTTTGCTCACCACCTAAATATATATCTTGAATTATCATAGGCCACAATCTTAGTTCACGCTTTCTTTCCTTGCATGGTATAGGGTTTGTTATTTTCTCTACTGAATTTTACAATTTTTTGATTCTTCCTGAGAATATATACTGTATCCCAATCATTATCATAATCATCACTAAAGTGTTCCATCATTATTTTTTACAGGTTGCATATAGAAATCGCCCATAGCCTATCTCCGCTGCATTTTTCATTAATTCTCCATTTAGCCAAAGTGCAATATCGACAAAACTCCTATCTGCTAATGGCCATTTAGCATGCTTCTTTAAATGATAATCTTCCTCCGACAACTCATTTAGTTTTGATACCCATTCATCCCGTAATAATTTTATTGCTTCTTTTGCCTTGTCAACACTCCCTGGCCAAGGGATGTCTTCTTTATTTAATGTGCCTTCTCCAAAATTGCAATCTAATGCAGTAGTCCACCAATATATAATATGCCACATAGTCCATGCAATACTGGAGGGTCCAATCTCATAACTTTCCCTTTCAGGCCAATCTATGCACCACCCATCCTCTTGCTTACGTACCTGGAGACCTGAGAGGTTGAATGTCCAAAGTGCCTCTGTCTCCTCAAGGTTTTCAATATGGTAAAGATAAAGTTGCCAGCACATGTCTAGCTGAAATAGTATATTTTCTTTTATTTGATGATCTCTCATTGATTGTAACACTCCTTCATTTATTAACATCTAGTCTGCTTTAAGTATCATTATAGATTATCTGAGTATACCACTAAACCATGGTTAATACAATAAACGTATAGTTTGCCACCAATAGTTATTGGAAACTGTTTTACTTTGAACGCCCAACGCATCTGCAATATTTTTCTGTGTAAGTTTTTTTCTTTTCACAGATTAGCAATCAGTTTCCCTATTTTCACACAATCCATATCCTCCTTGCATTAGGATCAGCAGCTAAACACTGCTCCCTTAAACTTTCTAACTCCGCTGTATGATCTTCGTTTGGGTCATCATACTTTAACACTTTGATAACTGATAGTTCAAAGTTTTCTCTGCCGTATTTGTTCCAAAGTTCCTGTAATCCTTTATTGAGGTGTCTGTTTTTATAGGCTTCTAAGAGTTCTCTATCACTTGAAGGTTTTGCAGTCACCGTTTTTTTGCTACATATCAAATCAATTGATTCACATTTATAAAAATTATTGCATGATTATTTATACTGATGTATAATCATAACAATGCGAATTTACATAGACTATATTATAAAAAGGGGAATGTTATTATGGAACACATGGGGATTTTATCATTATTACCACCTATACTAGCAATTGTATTATCTATCATTACAAAGAATGTTATCGTCTCGCTTTTTCTTGGAGGTTTAGCCGGCATCTTAGTATTGGTAGGTGGAAACCCTATCACAGGTATTACTACCATGATACAAGATTACTTATTTGTTCAACTGACGGACAGCTATAATGCAGGCGTATTGGTTTTATTAGTGTTTATTGGAGGATTTGTTACCTTGATTGAATCCTCTGGTGGAGCTGTTGCATTTGCTAAAAATGTATCTAAATACATTAATACAAGGGCAAAAGCCCAGTTATCAGCTTGGATAGGGGGAATTGGTATATTCTTTTCAGATTTAGGAACACCTCTTATTGTAGGGCCTATATTTGAACCTATTACGGATAAAATTAGAATATCTAGAGAAAAATTAGCTTGGATTATAGATTCTACAGCATCTCCTGTATGTGTATTGGTACCCTTCATAGGTTGGGGAGTATATGTTATGGGATTAATACAAAAAGAATATGAAGTTTTAAATATTATAGAATCTGATTGGACTGCATTTGTTCGTGCCATACCCTTTCAGTTCTATCCTATACTAGCCATACTAATGGTACCATTGGTGGCTTTTACAGGTATAGAATTCGGACCAATGGCTAAGGCAGAAAAAAGAACCCAGGAAACAGGGGAGACCTTCTGGCCAGGAGCAAAACTTTTACGTCAATCGGATTCAATGATAGAAACCCATCATAATAGTAAAGCTATCTTAGTTTGGCTACCTATATTGGTTCTATTGGTTACATTGTTTGCTCTTTTAATTCCTAAAGGCTTTCCATTCCAACCGGTGCCTGGAGGAGTATTCAGAACAGCACTGACTACTGGTTATTTTTTAGCAGCACTGGTTTTGATGAGCATGATGGTTTATTACAAAGTCAAGAAAGTTAATGAGGCTTTTGATACTTACATTAAAGGC
Organism: Clostridium aceticum; assembly: GCF_001042715.1. NCBI lineage: Bacteria > Bacillati > Bacillota > Clostridia > Peptostreptococcales > Natronincolaceae > Andreesenella > Andreesenella acetica. The sequence continues at coordinate 3,305,690 of NZ_CP009687.1, forward strand.
ATGCAGAAAATGATGACAGTTTCCATCATATTAGTTCTAGCGTGGTCCTTAAGTTCTGTTATTAAAGAAATGGGTACTGCCAATTATATTGTAGAAATCTCACAAAACACTATAGCTCCTTGGGCAATACCTAGTATGGTATTTATTGCTGGAGCAATCATGTCCTTTTCTACTGGATCATCGTGGGGCACCTTTGCAATATTAATACCCATCGCCATACCAATGGCTCATTCCTTAGGGGCTCCTATGTACGTTAGTATTGCAGCTGTACTTTCTGGTGGATTGTTTGGAGATCATTGTTCTCCTATATCCGATACAACCATTTTAGCTTCAACCGGTGCAGGATGTGATCATGTTGACCACGTAAAAACACAAGTGCCCTATGCCCTAATAAATGCTGTCGCCAGCTTAACGGCCTACGCTATAGCTGGTTTAACTGGCAGTGTAGCCACTCTGTTTTTGGCTATAGGCCTTATGATAGTTATATTAATGGTTGCTTCAAAGATAAGTGGAACAAAAATACCCAACTTAACTTTAGAGGAAATAACAAAATCAAAATCCAGTTAAAAACCAAAGTGAAATTGCCCTCTCCTGTTTAAATCAGGAAAGGGCAATTTTTTAAATGACTTTGTAAATTCATGACAGAACATCATTTCTCCTTAAAATCCTTTGACAACATCTTGTGTATATCCTCTTTAGAAATAATGATATCCCCATGGAGAGTACAACCATTCTTAGTAAGTAGATTTTTCTATATCAATTACATAACTATAGTTATATCTTCCTTTAACTTTTTTAATAACTTTAAAATTCAATTCAGTATAACCTGGAGAACTTTCAGTCTATAGTCCTTCTTTTTCCATATGTACTGTTTCCTCCTGATCACCCTCTTCAACAGTAATAACCTCTTCCCTGTGTTTTCTGTTAATTTTATAAAATAAAAAAACAGCTGCAATTTTTTTAAAATTGCAGCTGTTTTTTACTTTTTCTTATTCTTATCTATACTGCACTTGCATAAGAATTTTTTTTAACATCATAAATTCTGTCACACAATCTGTTTAATAGGCTTTTCTCGTGACTGACAACTACTAAACCTAAAGATCGTTCCCTACATATTTGTATGAGTTCATACCATATTTTAGCCTGAGTAATAGCATCAAGCATTGTAGTCATCTCATCTGCAATGATGTATTTTGTATTGGGATTAAGGGCTCTGACAATGCAAAATCTCTGAAGTTCACCTCCAGATAGTTCTATGGGCCATCTATTCATCCACTCATCCCTAATCTCAAACTTATCCAAAATATCCTGTTGAGGAACATAGGATTCCGTCAAGATATCCCTCATGCGCCATTTAGGGTTTACAGCCTTTTCAGGATGCTGAAATATAAGCTGTATTGGTTGAAATCCTATATCCACAATCTTTTTACCGTCTAACATTACCTGCCCCTCTTTGGGTTTTATGTAACTTCCTAGTATTCTTGCTAAAGTTGTTTTTCCTGAACCACTGTATCCCGAAAGTCCAAGAACTTCTCCTGGCTGTAAACAGATATTTACATCCTTTAAAACCCACTGATTCTTTTTATAATAGTGTCCTATATTTTCGCTGATAAGCGCCATTTTATCACCACCTCATACTTCAGTTTATTAAAAAGAAAACTCATTTTGTGGTAAAGCATTCCATAACTTCCTAGTATATTCCTCTTTTAACTGCTCTCCCTTCCCTTGAAATGCTTTAGCATCTGCAATTTCTACTGTTTTACCATCTTTAATAACAGCAACACGGTCCGCTACCTCCAGTGCTGATACAATATCATGGGTAATCAACATAACTCCTGCCCCATTTTTTGCAAAATCAGCCAGTTGTGATAAAATTTCCGATAGTGCTTCAGGGTGAATACCTGGTGTTGGTTCATCTGCAACAACAAGCCTAACGCCCTCTCGTACACATGTGGCAAACATCACTCTTCTTAACATTCCCCCAGACAATTCAAAGGGAAATAGTTCACCGTCACTCTCTTTTAGCTCATACTTTGCAAAAAGTTGTTTTTGCTGCTTTTCAGCGGTTTTTTTATGCAATCCAATCTGAACCTGTTTTCCTACTTTCATTAAAGGGTCTAGATAATTTACTGATTGAGGGATGAAGGCTATCTCTTTCCCTCTAAGCTGCTCTTTCCTTTCATCTGTAAGTTCCTCACCACGATAAATGATGTTTCCTTGACAAATGGCATTACCAGGTAATATGCCTAGAATTGCATGGGCAAGGAGACTTTTACCTGAACCACTTGCCCCCACTACCGCCATGATTTCTCCTTCTTTTATATCTACGCTTAAATCTGATATTGGCTGAATTATACGAGTTTTTGTAGCTCTCACATATTGAATAAAGGAGATGGAAAGCTTTTCAACCTTTAGAAAGTTATTATTTGCGTTATTCATTCAATCTTCTCCTCCTTATTCATTTGAACTGCTGGGATCCATTAGCATTCTAAGTTGTTCCCCTATATTGTCAAAGCTTTTGACAACAACCACCAGCATTAATCCTGGGAAGAAAGCCAGCCACCACATACCAGTAGAAGTATGCCTCATAGCTTCAGAAAGGATAATGCCTATAGCAGGCGTTTGAGGAGATAGTCCGAAGCCTAAAAATGTTATGCCTGCTTCGTGTAAAATAACGTGAGGAAATAATAATAGAAATCCAATCATAACCTGTGGCAAAATATGAGGAATAACATGTTGTTTTGCAATAAACCAGCTAGATTTTCCAAACCTTCTGGATATGTTGATATATTCAGCATTTTTTATTTGTAGTACCTCCGCACGAATGATTCTAGCTAAAGAAGGCCAATGGGTTAAGGAAACGCCTAAAATAACCCCCCTCATCCCTCCACCTGCCATAAAGGAAATCAAAAGGATAAAAACTAAATGAGGCATTCCTATAAACAAATCAATAAACCAAGAAATAATTGTATCCACAGCTTTTCCAAAGACAGCTGCACATACACCCAATACCGTAGCAACTACTGCACTAATTGCTGAAGCAAAAGCACCCACCATCAATGAAAGTCGTAAGCCCTTTATCGTTCTTGTAAACATATCCCGTCCAAGCCAGTCAGTGCCGAATAAATAGGAAAAACTGGGAGAAAAGTTCATTGTTGTCCCATTGGTTTGCAACCTGTCATTCCCTAACAAAACACTTAGTAACAGTATTACAATAATAAAGGAAGCAGAAATCCAAATACTGACTAAGATTTGTTTTCTTCCATTGAATTTATGTTTAGCATCGATCATTTCCATATCAATTCACCTCTTTCATTCTAGGATCTACAACTGTGTTTAAGATATCGGCAATAAAATTTCCCGAAAACACAAACAGAGCACTGAAAATGATAATCCCCATAAGTAGTGGTAAATCACCGCTTAATCCTGCTGTGGTAAGGGTAGATCCTAATCCTGGATAGGAAAAAACCTGTTCTGCTAGTACAGACCCTCCAAACAATTCTCCAAAGTAAGCAAATTGTAAAGTCATAGCTGGAATAATGGTATTGCGGAAGCCATGGTTCCAGAAAATTTCCCACTTTTTCTCACCTCTAGCTTTAGCAAAAATAACATATTCACTGTTTAATACATCTAGCATTTTCTCTCTTGTATGTAAAGCAACATTTGCTACCCCTAAGACACTCAATGTCAATGCCGGTAGGATAAAATGACGTACTCGATCAATAAATTGCACTTCATGTTTTAAAAGCCCTGGCGGCACCGCCAGACCGACAGGTAACCACTTTAACCACACGGCAAATATAATTAAAAAGATTAGTCCCAACCAATATGTTGGCGTTGAAGCCAGTATATAACTATACCACCTTATAATCTTATCAATAAGTTTACCTTGATTCATAGATGCCACTACTCCAAGGATAAATCCAAAAACCCCCGATAGCAGCCAAGCAGCCCCCATTAAAGCTAGAGATGCTGCGAACCTATGTTTTACTATCTCTATAACTGGTCTACGATATAGTTTAGATGTTCCAAGATTTCCCGCTGATAACGCCCTTATCCAAGAAATATATTGTTCAACAGGAGACTTGTTCACACCCCAATATTCCTCTATTTTTTCGATTTGCTCTGGCGTTACAGATGTATCTCCACCAATATAAGCCTTCACTGGATCAATAGGAGATTGATACATCAAATAAAATGAAAGAATAGACAGTCCTATCAGTAGTGTAATTATTCTACACAATCTTAATGTTATGATCTTTAACATTTTCGTCTTCACCTCTCTCTAATAAAAAGGGTGGCTTATGCAACTTTAAACAAGTCCCAAAACTCACCCTCCTATCTCTTTATCTCATTAATTCTTCCAGTTCCACTCTGTTATATTTCCCAAGATGGACCATTCCTGTCCATGCGAAACAATTGGCTGTTTCCCTAAATCTAATTTTTCATTTGCTAAATAGGTATGATCAAATCTAAGCAGCCATACAATAGGAGCATCTCCTAGTAAACTAAATCCAGTTTCTCCATCCCATTGTGCAAGCTTCCAATACTTATTTGCTTCCTCCTGACTAGAAGCATTCATTGCTTTTTGAAGATATTCATCTACTTTAGGATTTTGATAATTAGGCATATTATTAATTCCAGTATCTATAGCATTAGAAGAATACATGGTATAAAGCTGATGGGCATGGTGTCTTCCTCCACCCCATACAACTGCATTAGTTTTTCCCTTCAAGAAAATCTCATCCCAAGTAGTTCCTACAGTGTTAATCTTAATACCTAATTCCTTTGCCATATCTGCTACAACCAAAGCAATATCAGTTCGCAGCTGATCACTTGCTGAGTGATAGAGATCAAATTCAGCCTTTAAACCATCCTTTTCTAGGATCCCATCATTATCCGTATCTATCCAACCAGCATCAGCTAAAATCTTTTTAGCTTCTTCTATATTTCCGTCCTCTACTACAGTATCAGAATTAAACCATGGCATTTTGTCACAAAGGGAATAAGCTTTCTGTCCATGACCTTTCAGCACAATATCTATCAAGTTTTGGCGGTTAAGACCTACAGCAAGTGCTCTTCTTATAGCAATATCCGAGGTTACGTCATTACCAACCTCCACCTCATTTCCACTGGTGAGACCCTTTGCCCCACTTTTTACCGTAGGTAGTACTAATCCTCTGACATCAATACTTTCAAAAGCCCTTAGAACCATTCCTTCTATTTTCTGATCTGCAAAAGCAGTAGGAACATAAGCAATATCAACTTCACCAGCTCTAGCTGCTGCTAGTGCAGTGTCCTCGCTTAAAAGTAAGAAGGTTAGCTTTTTAAACTGTGGTTTAGTACCATAATAATGAGGATTTTCTTCTAATATTAGCTGCTGACCCTCATCATATTGAGCTACCACATAGGGCCCAGAGCCAATAGGATTATTAGAATAGTTATCGTCATATATATCTTTAGGAACAATTCCAATTTCAGTTAATTGGCCTACAAATGTAGATCTAGGCTCAGTTAAATTAAAAATAATAGTCTTTTTGTCTTGAACCTCAATATTGTCTACAAAGGATAAATCAAACTTTATCCCATCTTCCTTCAGCATTTCATATGTAAATACAACATCTTCGATAGTTACTGCTTCTCCATTTGAAAACTTCACGTCATCTCGAAGGGAAAACATCCATTGCAGACCATCTTCACTGATTTCATAAGTAGTAGCTAAATCACCAAGAATATTTAAATCGGCATCTCGCTTTAATAAAGAACTATGTGTTAATCTTATCTGTCCGTGTGTCCCCCATCCTTTTTTAGGATCAAACTGCCCATTATCTACAAGTCCTAAAGCAAGAACTAGCTCATCCTTGGCTTCGATAATTTCTGTGTCTGCCACTTCAACTGGTTTATTAGTGGAACAACCTGCAAAAGCAAAAACAAAAGCACATAATAATGCAACTAATGTAAATCTTAATTTTTTGTTTTTCATCTCTTTTCCTCCCTCTTATCTCATATAATTTTTTGCAAATAAAATACAGGTATTATTCCTATGACCTATATTTTTATTTACAAGCTGTACCACATTTGAAGTTAGTACAATCTAACTTTACTGTTTTTTAAAATGAATGACAATAGTTTTCAGTTAATCTTCAGATTTCTTCAGAATTTATATTTATATAAGTCGCAATAAATATATTACATCCGCTACACCACAGGGACAGTGCCTTAAGATTGATATATAGTTGATTTCTAATCAAAAAGCTGATAAACTAAAGAAAGTTAGAGGGATCAAACTTTTTGTTTTAAATGGAGTTAATGGCACTAAAAAAATATATGAGTATTCATCTTTGTTATATTCCCTTACCCTAGGCGTTAACTTAATACAATTATTGTCAAAATCCTCTGGAACTGTCATTTTACTAACACTAAGATCCTTCGACTCCGCTTTGCTCCACTCAGGATGACAAATTATAGCTTAAGTTAACGCTAATGATTCCGTTATAAAGCTTTATGCTTATTACTTAATACATTTCATCTTAGTTGGTCTTATGGTTTAGATTATAGATATGGATGGTGGTAAAGAAATGACTGACTATACTGGAAATATTCTTATTATTGACGATAATCCAGAAATCTGTGAAATTTTAGGGGTATTGCTTCGTAAAGAAGGTTTTAGGGTACAGGAAGTGCAGGATTGCTCTAAAGCTCTTGCCTTTTTTTCAAATCCCATTGACCTTATTATATTAGATGTAATGATGCCAAAGCACTCAGGCTTTGAAATATGTGAAAAAATCCGTGAAATCACAACAGCACCTATCTTATTTTTAACCGCCAAGGCAGCGGATAAGGACAAAGAGATGGGATTTTCCTGTGGAGGAGATGATTATTTAGTAAAACCTTTTTCTTCTTCTGAGCTAATAGCTCGTGTCAAAGCACTTCTTCGCAGATACTTTATCTATCAAGGGGGAAAAAAACATACTTCTACTGAAAGTATTCATATAAGGGATCTCTGTGTGGATTTTTCAAAGAAAACTGTATGGATATTAGGAAAAGAAATTAATCTAACAGATAAGGAATACAAGATTTTAAAGCTGCTCCTTCAAAATCCTTCGAGGATTCTGTCCTCTGAAGAAATTTATGAAAGTGTTTGGAATGAAGCTTTTTTACCTAGCTCTAGTAATACGGTGATGGTTCATGTTAAAAACCTTAGAAGAAAAATTGAATTAGATTATCAAAATCCTAAATATATCCGAACAGTTTGGGGAAAGGGTTACGAAATTGGCTAGAAACAAACAACCAGTTAAATTATACTATAAGCTAGGGATAAGCGGACTTTTGGCTTTTATGCTTTCAATTTTGATTTTTTTAACGTTCCAATCTTTGACCTCTCGAATCTTAACGCATTATTGTACTAATCCAGAAGTCATCTCTTATCAGGAACAAAAAAAGGTTGCTGATTTGCAGCGATACATTTTTGACCATAATCTATCCGTCTATGATTTTCCTCAAATTGCCCAATGGGTAGAAGGTAAGGGACTAACCATGATATCAATTTATTATAACAATTTGCTGATATATGATTCCCATAGCTCCTATTCCGCCAGCTCCCTAGACTATGGCATTGATATTTCTCCCTTACCTTGGCAAAAACTTTATCCCATTTGTTTTTCTGATCATAAAGCCTTCGTTGTAGTTCTTGATCTATTTCAGCATCGTTTTCAAGACTATAGTACATATTTTAGTCTTCTTATGTTTTTTATTTCTTTTATAGCTATCATACATCTATTGATCATAAAAAAGGCAGGTTATATTAATATTTTAGTAAAAGAAATTAAAGGTCTCCAAGCAGGAAACTTAAATCAGTCTATTACTATAAAGGGGAAGGATGAATTGACTGAATTAGCCAAGGGAATTGATGAGATGCGTAAGACATTTATACTGCGAGAGGAGTATACCAATGAGCTTAAAGCTGCCAGTAATGAAGTAATGGCCAGAATTTCCCATGACTTAAGAACTCCCCTGACAACAATCATAGGCTATCTAGATATTATGGTGGGCCAAGAAAGCTCTGAATCTTCTAATAGTTCCTCCTATTTATCTAAATGTAGGGCTCGGGCATTACAGTTAAAGACACTAATTGACAATCTATTTCAGTATTTTTTTGTATCTACTCAGGTGGCAGATCAAGAATCCTTTACAACCTGTTTTGGAGCTACTGAACTAGATAAAATCATACAAGACCATCTTTTTCTTTTAGAGCAGCAGGGATTTTTTATTCAAAACAAAACCACCAATGATAGATATGCTATTGAAATCCATTTAGACTTGATACAAAGATTATTCGATAATCTTTTTTCTAATATTCTAAAATATGCAGATCCTTCCTACCCTGTTAAAATTATTAATTATATAGAGAATAACATTATGGTTGTAGAGCTTTCCAATAGTATTCTTCAGAGTCCCCAAACTTTTGAAAGTACAAAGCTTGGCTTCAAGACCTGTGAAAAGATTATGGAACAGCATCATGGAAAATTTATAGTACATCAAGATAAAACAGAATTTATGGTTAAACTTCTTTTTCCCATTTTAGAATAAAGGCTAGCTAAGCCTTATTGGAGTAATGGTGGTATATCCTCTAGTGCTTAGACCGACTTCTACTTCCACCTTATAAGCTTTTTCCAACAAATCCGGATCTACAACGCTGTAGGGATCTCCCTGCTTGAGAGAATAGCCTCCATTAAGCAAAATCATATAATCGCTGTAGCGAGCAGCCAGAGCTAAATCATGAAGTGCAGTAATAGTAATGGCTCCAGTGGTTTTGCTGTAGCTTTGTGCTATATTCAAGACTTGAAGCTGATGACGGATATCTAAAGTGCTGGTGGGTTCATCTAAAAGTAAGACCTTAGGATTAGAGACCAAAGCCTGAGCTAAAATAACCAGCTGTTTCTCTCCTTCACTTAACTTTGAGAAGGACCGACAGCTGAGAGCCATTAGCTCTAATTCGTTTAATACTTTGGTAACCTCATTTAGGTGAGCTTGTTCCACCTTCCAACTTAAATCCTTCACCCGTCCTAATAAAACCATTTCAAATACTGTCAAATCAGAAAATGCTGGTATTATCTGAGGCACATAGGCTATCTCCTTTGAAGAAATTCTTTCTCCTTCTTCCATTTTGATCTCAATACTTCCCTGAAACTTAACTAACCCTGCGATAGCCTTAATCAATGTTGTTTTTCCTACTCCATTGGAGCCTATTACAGAAATAAGCTGCCCTCCTCTTAATACAGCAGAAACATCCTTAAGAACCTCTTTATTTTCATAGCTTATTCTAATTTTAGACAATTCCATTATAAGCATTTTTTTTCCTCCTTAGAATCATATAAGCTAAAAAAGGTATGCCTATCAGAGAAGTTACAATTCCTATAGGCACAATAATGCCAGGTATAAGCAGTTTCGCTGTAATGGATGCACATACCATCAAAAGAACTCCAAACATAGCGGACATAGGAGCTAAATATCGTTGATCCTCCCCTACCAACATACGAGCAAAATGAGGAGCTACTAGACCAATAAAACCAATAGTACCTACGAAGGATACAGCTCCTGCTGTTAGAAGTGCACTTAAAATAAAAACATGCAGCTTAACCTGCTGGGTGTTTATACCTAGACTCTTTGCCCGTTCCTCTCCTATGGACAGTGCCGTCAGCCTCCATGCATATCGAGAAAGAATGATGGCACAGGCTATAAATATGACGCCGCTAACTTTAACACCTGTCCATGTAGATTTAAGTAAGCTTCCAAACATCCAGTATAGGATTTGTCCTCCAACCTCTGGAATAGAACGAAATTGAATCAGAGATAATAAAGATTGAAACAGAAAATGAATAATAATGCCTAACAGTATCATGGTTTGAGACTGCATCCCTTTTGTTTTTCCTAGTATAAAAATTACCATGGTTGATAAAATAGTCATTATAAAAGCCAAAAGGGGAGCATTAATCCAAGACAAGGCGCCCCCTAGTGGAAATCCAGTAATAAAAGCCACAGCTGCACCAAATCCAGCTGCGGATGAAATCCCCAGTGTATATGGGCTTGCTAAAGGATTGACGAGGATAGTCTGAAGCTGATTACCTGCTAAGCCAAGAGAAGCACCTACCCATAAACAAATGAAAGTCATAGGTAAACGCACATTCCATATGATGAATACAGTAATGCTTTCTCCTTTAGGTCCGTTGATCAATGCCCTAAATACATCTGAAATAGTGAGATCAGAAGAACCTACCATTAAATCTATCAATAAAGCACCAATCACACCAATCAATGTAATAAAAGTAATCTTATTTCTCTTTGCATTCATCCTTTGATAAAAATGTAGAACCTCTGTATCAGAATCTGGTTGTTTTGTATAAATCATTCCTGTATTCCCCCTCGTTAATCCTGGTATTTAGTCATAAAGCAACCTTCTAATGAAATAGGCATATATCGCTCATAAAAAGATATTAGATTTTGTTCTGGGCTAATATCTTCAAACAGCTCTGGATACAGTACCTTTCCAATAAACTGAAGATAAGTATAATCATAAATGGTTCTAAGACCTCCATGGTCAACAGCATATATCTCACCCTTTTTGATAGCAGAAAGCCTTTTCCATCCTGGTCTCTGTATATAGGGTCTCATTCTTTCTATGGTTTCTTTCCGGTCAATTCCAAATCCTATCTTTACTCGATTGCCTCCATCATTCACCCAGTTTGAACCTACTAGGAAAATCACCTCGGGATCCGATGACAGAATATGTTCTGGACTTAGAGACCCATAGCTCTCTACCTTGCCAAAAGCAATATTCTTTCCCCCAGCCATGGTAATAAGGTTGCCCCACATATGCTCTCCATAGCTATTTCCATACTCTGATGGTCCTAGATTTCCCAATTCAACATAGACTCTTTTTTTCTCTTCATTTTTTAGACCAGAAACCCTTCTTTGCACATCTTCAACTGCTGCAGCATATTCATCCGCCAGCGCCTTTGCCCGCTCTTCTTTTCCTGTAATCATACCAAGAATCTGAGTGCTTAAAATATGCTTATGGACCTCTTGAGAATTATAGTCAATGACCACTACCTTGGTGCCTGCAGTTTCTAATTTTTTTACATTTTCCCCCAAAATTCTATATTGAAAGGGTGCTAAAATAGCTACATCAGGGGCAACACTTAAGGCTGTTTCCATACTAAAAGAGCCATTATAGATAGATCCTGTATTGATAATATGAGCTAGTTCAGGTATATTTTTCTCATAGGCATTGTACTGTCCATTAAAAAAATCAGCCCACTCTGCCTTTGAAATGCACACCACATTTTCAAAGTTTTCATTAACTGCTAAAAAATTTTCCGCATAAAATCCAAGAAAGATGCGTTTGGCAGGAGCCTCTAAGATAATCTCACGATCTGCCAGATCCTTAAATGAAATGGCGGTATCCCATGCTTCTTTATGCTCTTGTAATTCAACACTCTTGCTATCCTCATTGCCTAAACTACATGCAGTAAAACTGGTAAAAACTATAACTGCTATAAATAATAGGGATAAACATTTTCCATTTTGAAACATCCTGTCCCTCCTCCTCTATCTCTCATAAAGCTGTTTTCTAGCTGAAATACAGCGTCTATGCGATGAACTTATATAAAGCACTTAACTAAAAAGTTAGCATAATCTAACTTTACTGATTTTATTGAAAAATTGCAATAGATTTTTCTCTTTTATTAACTTTTTACAGGTTTTATAGCAAAATAATTATTCTTCTGCTTTTCTTTAGAAATTGCCATAGGAGGTTCTTACCTTGGTTTCTATTGGCATGTTAAAGAAATTGAAGTATAATAAATATGTTAGAATTATTTAACTTTATATTCTGTGGAGGAAATTTATGAAAAAACTTACTATTGCTATGGAAAACTATCTTGAAGCCATATTTCTTTTATCGACAGATGAGAAGGGTGCTAGGGTATCTGATATTGCTGAAATGCTGAGGGTGACAAAAGCAAGCACTAATAGTGCCATGTCCACTCTTTCAGAAAAAGGACTGATTGTCAATGAAAAATATAAAGAGGTGTTTCTTACCCCAGCTGGACGTAAGCTAGCAGAATTCACCTCTAAAAAACATAAAATCATTGAAAAATTCTTTACGCAGGTATTAAAAATAGATGAGGCTATTGCCAATAAAGATGCTTGTGAAATCGAGCATGTGATCAGTAGTGAGTCTATTTCTGCAATGGAAAAATTTTTATCTGATTTTATAGAAAAAAATACACCCAAATAGGCAGGGAGAGAAATTAAGTATTCTCACTTTAAAGAAGAACTACATATAAAATAGTTTGCTTGCGGTTGTCCTGCATATATGGCACACTTAGATTTTTCAAGTGCAAAATGATATCCTGATTCATCCTTTTGCCCCCCTTACATTTTCAATTTTTCAAATGGATCTAACTGATGCCGTAATCCTTCACCAATTAAATTTAATGCCAACACTATGAACATAATAAATAAAGCAGAACTCATCAAAATATACGGGGCCTGAAAAAAGTGGTCACTACCATCCGTCAACATGCCAAAAGATATCCCCAACACTAACACAATGCCTAGTGTCAAAAAGGAGGAAATCAGCGTTGTTTGTCCGCCATATAAAGTACGAGTCAGTACATCACGTCCAAATAGGTCCGTTCCCAACAGAAGTAATAACATTCCCACCCGAAAACTTAGGGGATAGGGCCTAGTTTTACTGAATTTCATCACAAATTGCCTCCTTTATAATGAAGCTGGGGATTTAACACCATATAAATAAGATCAATGTAACATACTTACTACAACTTATATATATTACTTTAATTCTTATTATTCAGCTACAAAAAAAGCAACAGTTTAATAAAATAAACTGTTGCTTTTGTGCAGTCTCACGCTTATAGTGCTGGTGATTTTAACCCCATTCTATCTCCAATATTGCCACAAACATACACAATACTTATACAAATAGCGACAACTTTCCTTTAAAATTCAATTCAGTATAACCTGGAGAACTTTCAGTCTATAGTACTTCTTTTTCCATATGTACTGTTTCCTCCTGATCACCCTCTTCAACAGTAATAACAAATCCCTTCTTCGTCCAAAAATCAAAGCCTCCTGGAAGATGTCTATGGGTATGTAAATAGACCTTTTCATATCCGCTTTCTTTACAAAATTGAAGGAGTTCTTCTAATAAAAGAGAACCTATTCCCTTTCTTCTCAAACTTTCATCTATATAACATCTACCTAATTCTGCTGTTACTTCTTCCTTATACATTCCCTCTAAAACTTTAAATCTATCTACAAATTGCTTTACTGCTATAGTTCCAATTAATTCCCCTGATTCATTGAAGGCTCCCACTAAAGTATTCTTTTTATTGTCGATATAGGCCTCTTTAAGATTTATAATATCATGATGATATAGTGGATTTTCATCTGTGTTAAATAATTTCTTCACCATTTTAAATAAAAACTCACGAGCTATTTGTACTTCTTCCACATCTATTCTTCTAACATGTATTTGATTTGACATAGTATTCCTCCAATAAGTTTACATTAAATTCTTACCTTGATTGAATTGAAGAAATGGCAGCTAAAAACCCTTCTTCCTTAATAGCCAGAGCAACAGTTTGATATAAGATGATTCCGTCAGTAGGAGAAAAGTATTCTCCTAATAAATTATCAAATACATCTCTTATTTCCCCAATCTTTTCTTCTTTTCCTACCTTATCTCCAGTTTTAAAAGAAGGATACCAATAACCTTCCTCTTTTGCTATAATTTCATTTACTGGATCAAAAAAGGTTATTTTAGCATTTGATTTATTGTCTATTCTATAAACTTTAAGATGATCTAAAATATTTAAAATCTTTTCTGTATAGCAGTCTACCTCTTCTTTACTCCAGATTCCCATACCCCCCAATTCAGTTAAAATACCTGGTGTTCCTTCTAATGCCGCACTACTATAAGAACCATTCTTTGCATGAGAAGCTACTAAATATTCAAAACCAGAAGCTTCAGCAGCCTTCCTTGAAATTTCTGCAACTTCTCTTTCTACCGCTATAGGATAAAATAGCAAAGGCTTTATAGTTCCATGTAAATCTGCACCATGCATGTCTATATAAAAATCAACCTTCTTGGATAGCTGGTTTAGAATAAAATGGGCTAACTTTTCACTTGTATTTCCACTTTCATTTCCTGGAAAAATTCTATTTAGGTTTTGTCTATCTTCTTCCGTAATAGCTGCTAATCTTTCTCTAAAACCAGAACAATTAACTGTATGTATGATGATTATTTTTCCTGCAACCTTATTTAAATCTATAATTTTAGCTAGATTTTTAGATGTCTCTATACCTACATATTCAGCTCCATGTACTCCAGCAGTTATTAGAATTGTCTTACCTCCTTCCTTTCCTGCAATACAAGTGAAAGGAAGTTTTATTTCAGTATTTCTTACTTTTAAGAATCCCTGTTTCTTAATACTTTTCTCTTCTGCAAATAATTCTTCTACTTCATAAGTTTTCAAAAAATCTCCTCCTATAAACAGATATTGAAAAAATTATTTTTATAATACAACTTATACACACAAGATTGGCGAAATAAGATTTACTCTGCTTTCACCACACACAAAGCAAACTTACTGATCACTGACTTTTCAGTATTCGATTGGCTGTTTATATATCTTTCTCTTTTTATATCAGAGGATATGTTGCTTGCCCCTGCATTAATAAAATACGATATGTCCCAAGCTGGGCGATATTGTCTGCTTAAAGGAAGCTCTTTAGCAATATTCTCAATAGGAGTAGAATCTACCCCCAGCATATACTTGTGAGTTGGTTTATTCTCCTTGGATTTTATAGCTTCCTCATAATCTTTACTATAATAATGAAGATAATAATTACCATCAAGAATGAGAATATGACCACCAGGACGCAGAACTCTCATCCATTCGGTATAAGCTTTATCAGGATTCTCTAGATTCCATACCAGATCTCGTGAGACAATATAATCAAAGCTTGCATCTTCAAATTGAAGGTTCTGAGCATCCATCTGTAAAAGTGATACATCAACCTTTGCTTCAGAAAAATTTTTAGAAGCATATTCCAACATGTTTTCTGAATAGTCCACAGCTGTTACTTTGTGACCCCATTGAGCTAAAAGTATGGAAAGAAATCCAGGACCACATCCAATATCTAGACAGTCCAAGTTTGGCTTATTAGGTGCATATTTCTGTAGCATAGATAGACATTCTTCTTTTACATCATTTTGCAGTTGCTCATTAATACTCAGTGAATAGCCCTCAGCTCGTTTGTTCCAATAATTCTTGATATTTTCTAGTTCCATTAGTTAGCCTCCTTTAATATTATGAGCTATAAAAATCAAAACATTTTTAACTACTTTAGTAGGTATGTTGTTCATATTTAAACTTAATTAGACAATAGCTTGCACTAGCGTCTACATCAACATTCTTTTTTTAGAATATAAATTGTAATCAATATTACAATATTTTATCTATTAAGTATTGACCTAAGCCATGTAGTCATTTAGAGTGCTATCTCTCCCTTTAGGAAAGATAGTATTAAGTGGTAAAAAAAAAGACTACAAAAACTACTTATTACAGTAGTTATAGTAGCCTTCATGGCGTAAATATGTCTTCATGACTATTCTTTGTTGTTTTTTATAAACTTTCATTACCTTCATAATAAATCATAGTTAATATTTTGTCAATAATCTTTCTGTTTTTATACAGTGAATTTTATTGGTCTTTTTACCCTCAAGTTTTTGCAGTTATAACACCTCTACTCTACAAAATTTCTTCTCTCCTTAAGCAAAGACTCCTAAATTTATTATCTAGAAGAGCATATACTAATCTTAAATTTTTAAAACATATACAGGAAAACCTGCATATGTTTTTTGCCTCTATTAACATTTAGTGGTAATTAAACCACCTACTACAGCAGTGATACTTTTTAAAGAAATCTTTATCCCTTTGATCTTCTTTAGGTTTTCCCATATTGGATAAATAAAGTAGATTAAAAGTAATCCATGTAAAAATATTGCAATTCCACCTGTCAGAATAAGACTACCTTAAAGCTGCTTGTAAGGAGTTAACTTTTATGATATTATTATATCATAACTTGATATCGTATATTGATATCGTAGTATATAGTCAGAATTATATAGTAGAGGTGAATAAAATGCAAGACCAAATTTTAAGAAAATTTTTCTTAGGTTTTATACAAATCCATATACTTCATCACGCAAAAAAAGACCCCTTCTACGGCGCTTGGATGATAGAAGAACTTAAAGAACATGGGTATGATATGAGCCCTGGAACCTTATATCCACTACTACACAGTATGGAGTCCAAGGGGCTAGTTGAAAAGGAAGAAAAGACTGTGGAGGGCAAGGTTAGAAAATACTATAAGATAACTACATTGGGAAACGAAGTTTTAGAAGAAGCCCGAAAAAAAGCTTATGAATTATTTAAAGAAATCAGAGATTAATGAAAGGAAGATGATTCCAATGTTTTTACTTAAGGAAGTTAAATATAAGGATATTCTTAATATTGAAAGTCTTAGTATTAAAAAACATAAAACAACTTGCATTGTGGGGGAAAGTGGCAGTGGAAAAACGACATTATTACGTCTTTTAAATAAACTAATTAGCTATGATAGGGGAGAGATTTTTTATAATAACCAACCCTTAAGTGACATAGACTCTATAAAATTGAGAAGAGATGTCGTCATGCTTCCACAAGCCCCTGCTATCTTTAGTGGGAGTATAAAGGATAATTTATTAATAGGACTGAAGTTTTCTGAGAGACCACTTGCCTCTGATAATCAGCTTTATGAAGTATTAAAATTAGTAAAGCTGAATAAAGAACTAAGTCAAGATACTGAAAAGTTATCTGGTGGGGAAAAGCAAAGGGTCGCTCTAGCTAGAGTAATTCTTATGAATCCAGAAGTACTATTACTCGACGAGCCTTCTTCTGCTCTTGATGAAGATACTGAGCATATAATTATCGAGTCACTGGTAAATTACACCAAAGAAAGTGATAAGACCCTTATTATGGTCACCCATTCTAAAAAAGTAGCAAGTCAATTTGCTGATGAAATTATTGAGATAAAGCAAGGTAAGATAATCAACGGAAAGGGGGTATAAACTATGGATGGAGTAATAGAACTTCAATTATGGCAGATGGCAGCAGCTTATATTTTTGTTGTTATTCTATTGTTTATTGTAAGGATGAGGGGAATCTCAAGAGAAAAAGAAATCCTTATTTCTTCTATAAGAATGACAGTTCAACTTATATTAGTAGGTTATATACTTGTCTATTTATTTAATAATATTAACCCTTTAAATACAATTATCGTCATAGTTGTTATGGAGGTATTTGCTATTCATAATATCTATAAAAGGACGAAAGGAAAGCTTTCTAAACCTCTAAAAAAGATTATTGCTATATCCATGTTATTTGGTACATTATCAAGCCTTATTTATTTCTTACTCGTAGTAATTAATATCTCTCCTTGGTATGATCCTAGATACTTCATTCCCATCGCTGGAATGCTTATTGGCAATTCCATGACAGGCATTTCACTTGGAGTAACAAGACTTGTAGGTGGCATGTATTCCGAGAGGCATCTTATTGAGTCAGCATTGATGCTTGGTGCAACCCCTAAAATGGCTGTAAAACAAATAGTAGATAATGCTTTTGATTCTGCAATCCTCCCAACAATTAACTCTATGGTAGGGATGGGTATCGTATTTTTACCTGGAATGATGACTGGGCAAATTTTATCTGGCATATCTCCTGTTACCGCTATTGAATATCAGATAGCAATCATGCTTGGTATTCTTGGCAGTGTTGCCCTCACTGTCATACTATTTGTACAGCTAGGCTATAAAACTTTCTTTAATGAAGAAAATCAATTGATCATAAACGACTAGGAATCAATGGGACGCAATGGGACGGGGTTGTCACTTCTTAGGGATATAAATCCTTCTTAGCTTATGCAGATTTTTACAACTTTGCATTTTCCAAGAAGGATTTAGATACTGATACCGCTACTTTATATCTTTAAGCTCTATTTCTAAAATCGCCTGAGCAGTACTACGGCCCAGTGCATCAAGTCCTAATGTTCTACAGGAACCTCCATCAAGTGAATGCTCCAAAACAAAATTCAGTGAAGAAAGTCCGTCAATTTCATAACGTGTTACTGAGCCTTTACACATATCACGAAAGAAATATTGTACCCTTTCTGCGGATAGCTGCTCTTTAATAAATTCATAATCAGATTCTCTGTATGGAATAACGCTGATATTCACCATATTGCCTTTATCACCAGCGCGAGCATGTGCAATATCTCGTAGCTTCATATCTCCACCTCCTCATATCTAACCGTAGCAACAACATCCCTAGCAGGAATGAAAATTGATGTGACGGAATATGACCTTCTCATCTTTGTATCTATACCGGTAGAACTGGCGGGACCATTTGTGTAGAGGAATCCGAATTCATCCATATATAACTTTGCTTCTTCCTCTGTTTTTGTGCGAACTGACATACGTAGCATTATTTCACTGTGTCTGTCGGTGGAATAGTAGTCAGAAGTGGCTGTCTTGCAAAGTGCATTGTAGCCTACATAATCTGTACGGCTATCAATCGGCTTTATCCCCACAATTTTTGCCCGTTTCCAAATAATGTCCGCACACAACTCCGCTAATTTTAATGAATTACTGCCTGCAAAAGTAACTATACCCGTAGCTATGAAGCCGTCAGTGTACCCCACATTGACCTTCAGGGTCTCTGGAATTCCTTTTGAGACTGCTCCTGTTACTTTAACAGCATCTTTTCCTATCTGCTGAAAACAAACTCCAGAAAAATCTACGATTGCATCTGGTGTCTTGTAACACGTAGGATCTGTTATCTCGTATAGCAGTTGTTCCTTACAGGTATCCACATTGACGATACCTCCCGAACCTTCAACTTTAGTTACAACAAAGCTACCATCCTCAGAAACTTCGGCAATAGGAAATCCCAAGCGCTCTAGCCCAGGGACATCCTTTTTACCAGGATCAGCAAAAAAACCACCTGTAATTTGCCCACAACATTCAAGAAGATGCCCTACTAAAGTCGCCTGACCCATATTGATGTGATTACGATCCCAACCAAACTCATACATCAAAGGAGCTGAAAAAAGTGCTGCATCTGCAATTCGCCCTGTAATCACTACATCCGCGCCATTTTCCAAGGCTTCACGTATGGGCTCTGCACCTAAATATGCATTGGCATAGTACAGCTCACCGTTTAATTCGGCCAGTGTTTCACCAGGATATTGCCAACGCTCATTTTTCATATATAGTTCTATATTTGGAAAAATGTCATCTCCTTCAACTACTGCAATCTTAATGGATAGTCCCAACTCCTTTGCCACACGTGCTATTACTTTAACCGCACCTGATGGATTTGCACCACCCATATTTGTAATGATTTTTACTTTTTTCTCCACTGCCTGCTTTAATGTGCGGCGCATGCGCACCTCTAGCATTTCATTGAAACCTTTGGTTTTATCCTCTCTTTTTTGCACCTGTAGATTTGCAAATGAACGCTCTGCTAAAGTTTCAAAAACCAGGTAATCAAGCATTCCCTTTTCAAGTAGTTCTTCTACAGGTTCAATTCGATCTTTGCAGCAACCAGCACCACAACCAATTCTTACTTTTTTCAATATAATTCACCCCCTTACTGCAATCCACTATATAAAACATCTCACTTATTAAATGCATTGAGAATAGTACCTCTGTTATCCAATTGTCCACTTAAGCATGTGATTTTTCAGCTTTTCAAAAGTCTGCATTACAATAACCAGTATAATTACTAAGAAAATAAAACCAACCCATGTGTGATCGTAAAGGCCAAATTCAGAATATTTTTTTACAAAAAATCCCATACCGTACTGTGTTCCGTACATCTCTACAAATATTAACATCAAAAAGGTACTACGAAGTGAACTAACAAAGCCCGCTAAAATAGAGGGACTGGCTGCAGGCAAAATCACCTTTGTCATCAATTTGATTCCACGCAACTCTAAAGTAGCCGCCTTGTCAAAATAACGCTTATCAATGGTCATTACACCATTTATCGTAGCAAACAGAGTGGTCCAGACAGTGCTATAAGCAATCAGAAATACCGATGCTACAACAAAATTTGGAGCTAGCAACAGTACGAATGGGGATAGTAAAATAGATGGCACCACACTGAATGCGTAAATTATTGGATAAACTGCATCTCTAAGCCACTTAACTAATCCAAGCATTGTACCCATTACTAATGAAACAGTTAAAGATATTAGAATAGCTGGAATCATTAACTTAAAAGATGAAACCATGTTAGTCAACATAATCCCTTTGCTTGTTGAATATGCCTTCCCAATAGCATCTACGCTTGGGAATAAGAAGGGATTAGCACGCCCGCTTTCTGTTGCATATACATACAACAATACTAATCCCATGAACATGCATAAAGTAAGCCAATATTTTTTAAAAAAGTTTTTAAGCTTATTCATTATTCAAAATCTCCTTTGAATTGCTGATTAAAGGTTGTTTTCCTCGTAAAATTTTTGCAACCTTTCATAGAACTCTGGATCTTTACTTCCATATTCTTCTATTATTTCATCTAAGGCAGCCTTGTACAAATCTATGTTGATATGATCTAGAATGTCTATATTTTTAGCTTTTTCATTCAAAAAACCAGTCTTGTCTAGAATACCCCATGCACGGATAACTGAATTTTTAAGAGGATCCGGATTAATTACAAAATTTTCATTGAGCATAAAGGCAGCCACATACTCTTCAGTCACTCCCATGTTTTCAGCATGCAGGGCAACAACCTCTTTCTTATTAGCCTCATAATATTGCTGAGCACGAATCAAAGCTCTCATTAAAGCTTTAACGGTATTGGGATTGTTCTTTATAAAATCAGTTTGGGCAACAAGACGACAACAAGAATAGTTTGGCATTACTTTGCCGTGATAGGTGACAATTTCAACTTCATCCATTTGAGTTACAGCATACATATTTCCAGTGCCTTGTAAAGCATAGTCAACCTCGCCACGCACCACAGCAGCCAAAGCATCATTGTAATTAGTATAAACCACCCATTCCACAGCAGAAAGTGGATCCTCATATCCTAAATCCATAACAGCACCTGTAAAAGCGAAATAAACAGGATTGATGGCAACCTTCTTACCGATAAAATCTTGAACTCCATTCCACCCAGTGCCCTTGCGTGCAATAACTGGCATACAGCCATCTACCATGTGTCCTCCGAAAACTGTCAAATCTACACCAGAAGCAATTTGCTGCAAAGGATTACTAGTTCCAGCATTTGAGACAATATCTACCTTACCAGTAGCAAGTAGTGCCATAGCATTAGCGTTTGCTGTTGCAGGAACTACTTCAATTGACAGACCCTCTTCCTCGAGATAACCCATCTTTTCAGCAATTGCAAGCATCACATTCCCACTAGTGCCATAGTTCCATCTGATTACGCTGGTTTCAAGCTCTTTTTTATCTAGTTCATCGGATTGTAAAGCCTCAACAGTAGATGCCGGAGCATCAGTTGGTGTAGAATTGCCAGTGTTTTCACTACAACCTGTTAAGCTCAGTATTACCGTCATTACTAATGCTAATAAAATAATTGTTTTTTTCATTTTTACTCTCCTTTTTTAAATAGTTTATTTGTGGCGATTGTTAATCGCCAAACCTTTTAGTTTCATCTCGTTTTTTGTTGCTTTATGTAAGTTTCTCTCCTTGTATTGAATAATGTAAGTACCAGTAGAATAAAGTCTACAACAAAATGCAATTTATACATATTGATTAGAGATGTGGGATACCACATCCTTATTTATTTGAAAGATCAAATTATTACGCAACTGTAGAATTTGCGGATCCTGAAACTGAGCTTCACGTGTGGGACGACTACCTGGTAAAATAGAGCATTCATAGATTATGTTGCTAGGTGACTGCCCAAAAACAATGATTCGGTTAGCTAGCAACAGTGCCTCGTCTACATCATGGGTCACGAAAAATACAGTCTTTTTTTGATTATCCTGCGCCCACAACTTCAGCAACAAGTCCTGTAGTCGGGCACGGGTTACTGCATCCAATGCTCCAAATGGTTCGTCCATCAACAAGATAGGAGGATCAATAATAAATGCTTGCGCAATAGCACATCTCTGTTTCATACCACCAGATAACTCTTTCGGCAACTTACGGTAAACCGACTTGTCCAGTCCCACTGATTTTAATGTATCAAGGGCCAAGCCCTTAAGTTTCTTTTTATCTTGATTAGGAAATTTCTGTTTTAAAGCCAACATGATGTTTTCCCCCGCCGTCATCCAAGGAAACAGTCCATAGTCCTGAAATACCACTCCTCTACTTAGACTTGCCCCACTTATCGGCTGGTCTCCCAAAAGAATTGTTCCTGTTGTGGAAGTCTCTAAACCAGCCAGAAGACGCAAAAAAGTGCTCTTTCCACACCCAGACTGACCAAGCAAACACACAAATTCCCCCTCTTTTACATCCATATTAATGTCTTTCAATATCAATCTGCTATCGTTTTTATATGAAAACGATAGTTCTTTAATTCTTAAATCATACATCGTATTCTTCTCCTTTATACATTATGAATATAGTGAATATATACTTTGTTTGAGATCCTTTGCACCCTAGTAACTATAAAAAATCACTTATTTTTTCTATTAAGGATATTGCTCAGGATAATTTACATTTTGATAACTTAAACAAACTTAATTAATTTTCATTACATTTTATTGCAGGATTGTGAAAATAATAAGTAAAATTGAAAAATTTTATTAAAGTGCTGATTATTATAATAAAAGATAATGTTTTACATATCATTTATTTAACCAATATTGAAAAAGCATATATAGTTAGCTCTTAATCCCCCTAACCCTTTTGGACAAGCACCCTTTAATTTAGTAAAATAAAAACTAACAGGAAGTTGTCTAAAATGAGATTAAACGTAAGCGTACAATAGGTTCTTTCCAAAGTTTGTTGAAATGTTTAATTTTTAAGTTATAAAATCATGATACTTTCTTGATATAGAAGTAGCTCCTGTTAAATATCAATATTGATAATTAGCAGGAGCTGCCTTTATATTTATTATGAACTTTCTTATTCTACTTTGATAGGTATTCGCTTAGTTAAAATACGAACCAGCCATAGTCCAAGCCCGATTAAAATAAGAGTGGCAGTGATGGAAAATGGAATTGAAGGATTTGCAAAAGGGATGTCTAATGAAACTGCTAAAGGATGTGACAACTCTCCCTCCCATAATAAATCTGCTATAGAAACAAACAAAAGAGCAATAGCAACGAATCCAATCCCTACTAAACCTCCAAATCGATAAAAACCAACGGCGATAATCCATCCTGCAATATAATAGCATAATAGAATCAAACTTAGTACTAAAACTGGAACTATCCATATCGACGAGGTATCTAAAAATGCTATGGAGTTTGTGACAGAAGAGTATGCTGTAAATAATCCAAACAGTTCTAAAACCCCAGCAAGAATTGCTGCCAAGATCATAATACTAAAGGCTACTCCTACAGCTGCTACAGCTGAACCCCAAAAATAATCTCTTCGAGTAATTCCATTCTTTACTGCATAACCCATTAAGGAGAAACATGAGAGTATTGCAATAATTAGCATATAAATTTTTGAGGGTTGAAAGACAAAGTAAATCAAATTTAAATCTCTTTCCTCTACATCAGGAACAAATCTTAAAACTATAAAATGAATGATCAATACAACAGGTATATACCATAGGGACCATTGCATTTGGATACCAAATAAATCTAAAGCTAATTTTGATTTTATAGAACTATTTTCCGGATTCATTAGACCCCTCCTTTTCAGTTAAGTGAATAAATAATTCTTGAAGAGATACTGGACCTATTTCTAACCCTTGTTTTTCCGCCTTAAGTCGAATAGAGTCGTCAATGTTTTCATATACCATCACCGACTTTGTACCTCCAAGCTGTTGTGTATTTAGCTTATTCATGTATTGAACGAATGCATCCACCTCTTTGGCATTACCTGTAACAGATGCACCTCGACTAATTATTTCATCAAAGGCTTCATCAATCAACAAACTACCATGATCTAGGATTAGTACATGATCAAATAGGTACTCCATTTCAGATACAAGATGGGTAGATAAAATCATAATCCTTGGGTATCTAGCCTGGTCCTCCAACACTTCCTTATAAAACAACTGTCGACTTGGTGCATCCATACCAAGATAAACCTCATCAAATATGGTAATAGCACAGCGGCTTGCAAGGCCAAGTGTAATATTCAGTGCCGATTGCATACCACTGGAGAACTCTTTAATTGGCTTATCTAATGGCACCTTAAAAAGAGCAGCCAGTTCTTTAGCATAATCTAGGTCAAAGTTAGGCCGATAGCGTTCTGCAAACTCAAAATAAGCTGATACTGGTTCATATTCATCCCCATAGTCGGTCTCATAAACAAAGTTAATGTGGGGCATAATTTTACTATTTTCAAAGGGGTCTTCGCCACCAACTTTGATTTTACCCGATGTAGGGGCTTGATATGAAGCTAATAGTGAAAGTAGCGTTGTTTTTCCTGCACCGTTTCTCCCTATCAAACCATAGATTTTCCCCTGTGAAAGAGAGAATGATATATCTTTAAGTGCTTCAAAATCCTTATACTTCAAGGATACATTTGTAAAAGTTACATCAAGATTCATTGAGATCACACTCCTTTACTTTTTTTATGATATTAGCAATGTCCGTATCTGTTAGACCTAGTTTTTTTGCCTCCTGAATCATTGGTAATACAAAGTTATCTGCAAATAACTCTTTTCGATTTTGCATAAGTTTTTCTCTAGCACCCTCAGCTACGAACATCCCTACACCTCTTTTCTTATAAATAATGTTTTCCTCCACCAATAGATTAATTCCCTTAGATACTGTAATGTGATTTACCTTATAGAACTGTACCATTTGCGTTGTTGATGGAATTTGATCATGCTCTTTTAACTGATTATTCACGATTTGATCCTCAATTTTTTCTTTAATTTGTAAAAATATAGGCTTATTATCATGAAATAGTTGGCCCAATAAAATTCACCACCTTTTTAACATTAGTGACCATAGTGTGATAGTTATATAGTTATGTATATAAGTATAATGCATATGCTTTGTATTTGTCAAGGTCTTAAATAAAATTCACAAGTACTTTAAGTGGAAATATATTTAGATCCTGTTAATACCTAGTATTTGCAATAAGTAAGGGTGAATACATTGACATACCTCTCCATGTTCTATCATATCGGCAAACAGTACTGCACGAATAATTTTCCAAAGAATTGCCTAATTCTGCAAAATTGCTTTACCCCTCTATAATCAAATCCCCTAAACTTATATCGTCTAGGGGAACATATATACATTATGAATTTTTTTATAAAACTTTCTTAACTAGTAATTTTAACCTATTTCTTCTCTTGCAACACGCAACTCTCAACATAATTCGAGAGGACAGAACTAATGTCTTTCGAACCATCTGTTCATACTCTTCAATGCCAGACACTAATGCAAACCCAAAAGCTTTATATATATTCTCTATCATCGTAACTATCTCAATATGAGCCGTTTGTTTCAGCAGTATATTTTATCATCTAAATATATAGCATTTTATATGTTACCATAACCTTAAAACATTGAAATATAGGGAACTAAAGATTGTATAGTACTTTCTATACCTTTCTATAGTTCCCTATAACTTTTTGGGGAGAATTCTCTAATAACTTGTATATATACTAAAAATTTTCAAATTAGCTCTAAGAGACAATTTTAGAAAGTTTTATATTGCAATCATTAGCGTTAACTTAAGCCATAATTTGTCATCCTGAGTGGAGCAAAGCGGAGTCGAAGGATCTTAGTGTTAGTAAAATTCTTGGCTACTCCAAGATCCTTCGCTACCCTCAGGATGACAGTTCAAGAGAATTTTGGTAATAATTGTACTAAGTTAACGCCTATGATATTACAATAGTAAGTATCTCTCTGATGCTTACGCCGAGAGAACAAGACACACCACATGAGTTTTTCTTTTTATATCATTTATTTATCTCCTTGAACCATAAACATAGGTACAGAACGGTTAAGCAATAATCGTGGCTTATCATAAACTCTATCCGATACAATAATGCACTTTATGCTACCATATCCTACCTTCTCCATCGTTTTTAAATCCCAATCAGGTCGGATTTCAGAAGCCAGTGGTAAATTAACACGCCATCCCCTCGCTTTTTCAGCATCTTTATAGGATACTCTAGGTTCTCCATAGTTTTTTGTGTATTCTAAACTATCTTTTTCCCTCTGTGCTTTCAAAGATACATCTCTACAGTCACCTAACCAGTCTGCGTCAAAGACAAGAACACGTCCACCCTTTTTTAATAAACGTAGCCAATCTCTATAAGCACTTTGGGGACTAACAAGTGTCCAAACAACATTTCGACTAACAATCAAATCAAAACTCTCATCAGGGAATGTAACACAATGACTATCCATTACTCTAAACACCGGAGAAACTCCTGCTTTCTCAGCATTTTCTTTAGCACATTTAATCATATCTTCACTGGCATCAATTCCTACAACATCGTGTCCTGCTAGGGATAAAATAATAGAAAAAAATCCCGGACCAGTACCTACATCTAATATTTTCAATTTCCCTTCTTTAGGAGCATTTTCTAAAATAAGATTTGTCCAAATTTCCTTCTGACCATTATTTAACTCATCCTTAATAAATTCGCTATATCCTTCTGCAGATATTTTCCAACCTTCTTCTACTTTCTGTTTTAAGCTCATGATTATCTCCTTTTCTTTATAAGATTAATTGTCTGTAAATACACTTAATAAATAGGTATCCATTCAGAATTATCCATATTCATAAGCACTATAAGGCATTACATAAGGAATATTTTCCTCGTTTGTTATGATATTCGCATGAACACGATAAACTTCTCGTAGCAGTTTTGTAGTTATAATTTCATTTGGGGTGCCTTTTTTAAATACTTCTCCTTCCTTCAATACGATGATTTCATCTGCAAAACCAGCTGCAAGCTCCAACTGATGAAGGGTCACTAAAGTAGTGAATTGATTTGTAATGGTCAATTCTTTTAATGGTAATTGTAATCAATATCACAATATTTTATCTATAAGTGTTGACATAAGCTATTTCATGTTTTACCGTCCTATCTCTCTCTTGAAGAAAAACAGGATTAAGGGGTATAAAAATAAAAGACCACAAAAACTACCTATTACAGTAGCCTTCATGGCCTAATATGTCTTCATGACTATTTTTTGTTTTTTATAAACTTTTATTATATTCATTATTTATTGTAAATCATGGTTAATATTTTGTCAATAATCTACCCATTTTTATTTGACTGTACATAAGCTACTAAAATTCTACAAAGATAACCCTTCACAATAAATTTTATTGGTGTTTTTACCCCGAAGCTTTGCAGTTATAACACCACCTAATCCGTGCCTCTACATGTTTTAGCGTATTTTCTAAAATACCTTCAAAACTATTAAAATGCACTTCTAAATCCTTTAATAATAAAATAAAAATCATTAATATTGTAAGACATTTATATTTCTTTTTTTCAGTGTAGATTTACTAGCACATGAAGTTAAGTTATACACTTACTATTCCTCTTTTAGTAATAAATAGCTGAAAAATTCCTACTAACACTCTTATAAATATAGATGCAACTAATATTTTACCTATTCTAGGGCTTAAGAATGTTAATATTGGCACTAGGTGTATACTTAGCAAATAGGTGATGTACACTAAAGCTAGGCTAACAGCAGATTTTGCTAGAACCTGAGTTTTGTTTTTCAAATCAAGGATTCCTCTCTTACCCATTCTCAAAGCTTTATATAATTGGAGTAATACCAGTACAGACCATAATATTAAAACTAAGGATATTGAATATATAGTAGCATTTACTCTATGACTTAACTTATCAAGGGCACGTTTGTCTTGAAATACTTTATAATACCAAGAATTCAACACTTCATTAATTAAATATGTACCATTATCACCATTAGTTAATATCACAACTCCATCTCCGGTATTAGGTGCTAGTGAGAAATTTGCTTTCCAACCCTTGTTACCCCCATCATGAGCAACTAAAGGTCTGTTATTTTTATCAATGCTAACAAAGTGACCTAATGCTGTAGTTTCATAGATAAAT
The DNA here is from genome assembly GCF_001042715.1 of Clostridium aceticum. Taxonomy (NCBI): domain Bacteria; kingdom Bacillati; phylum Bacillota; class Clostridia; order Peptostreptococcales; family Natronincolaceae; genus Andreesenella; species Andreesenella acetica. The sequence goes on from NZ_CP009687.1 coordinate 3,334,045, forward strand.
CCTTCTAACCCTCCAACTTCTAATACAGGGCTATACATCTCTCGAATCATCTCCTGTCTTAAGAAATTATCTTCTTTATAATTACTTATTGCTGTAATTACAAATTTGCTCATATCCTCAATGGTTGTATAAAACCCTGCTGCGGCCTTTTCTATAAACAAATAGTTTGGCAGTAACTCTGAGTTTTTATTGTAAGGCTTAGCAGTTCTATTTTCAAGCATCTCTATCCATTTAAAACTACTGTCCTCCATTCCTAAAGGTGTAAGTACTGTTTCATCCATATAAGTAACAAAGTCTTTGCCAGTTACTTCTTCTATTAACAGTTGTAGCAAATTATATCCTCCACCAGAATAAAAATATCTGCTTCCTGGTTCATAAATCAATTCAACTGGCTGACTACCTCCACCAATTCCACTAAGAGATTCTTCTAAAGATGGTAGCTTATTAGATGGTTCATATCCCGGATAACCTCCTCCTCTGGATAGTCCTGCTGTATGACTTAACAACCTTCTGATAGTAACGTCATTTTTGTTATATGTCGACTCAGGAATTTGCCATCTTCTTATATATTTTTCGATGGGATCATCCAAGTTTAATATATCATCTTCTACGAGTTTCATTATTCCAAGAGCAGTAACTGATTTTGAGATAGATGCCACTTGGTAAACTGTATCTTTATGTATTTCAATTTTTTCTTCAATATCCGCATACCCAAAAGTACCTATCCATCTGAGTTCACCATTTTCTATTAATGCTATTGATGCTCCAGGTATATTGTATTTTTTTAATAAAATAGGAGTTTTTGTTTCCAAATTTTCAATTATACTGTAAATATCTTGGTTTTTTGTTAAATTGTTATAGTCTAGAAGAAGTGGAATAATCAACACAATTAAAAATGATACGAAAATCATCAGCTTCCTCATATCTTAGCCTCCACACAAGTATTTGTCCTAATACAAAAGAATATTTTTCTACTTCTAGTTATCACATAATACTATATATTACAAATAGTATATCATAAAAATATTTACTGATTTTAACTCATTACTAATATATTTCTATCGGTACATTAGCACCAAATACGAAGATGAAAACCATTTAGAAAAAAACACGTTCCCTGGCATTTTGAAATGTCTCTAGAAATGCCCCCTATTACCTTTAATACGACCCATTTATCATCAAATTCCTTTAACGGAAATACTATACTGATAAGTTTAATCTATGACGTAGCGTAAATATCAACTTATATAAAGATGTTACTTCAATTGAGCTAAACCAAATTCTGATGTTAACATTTCAAGATTATCAATTATCTTTTCTTCGTCCCAGTTCCACCATTTAAGCTCTAACAACAGTTCAATTTTTTCATCACTAAAACGTTTTTTAATAAATTTTGCTGGATTCCCACCATATATTGTATATGGTTCAACATTTTTTACTACAGTTGAGTTAGCAGCAATAATGGCACCATCACCTACTTTAACCCCCGGCATAATAGTAACATTTTGACCTATCCATACATCATTACCAACTACAGTATCACCCTTAAATGGTAACTCTTCTATTGTTGGAGTCACCTTTTCCCAACCACCTCCAAAGATATTAAAGGGGTAGGTTGTTATGCCTTCCATCCTATGATTTGCTCCATTCATAATGAATCTAACGCCTTCTGCTATTGCACAGAATTTACCTATGATTAGCTTATCTCCTAAAAACTCATAATGATGCTCTATATTATCATAAAATTTTTCAGGAGACTTTTTATTATCATTATAATAAGTATATTCTCCAATTTCTACGTTGGGCCGTTTAGGCAAATTACTTATAAAGCAAATAGTTTTTATATTTTCTTTTGGATATAACTTTTTCTTATCTGGTCCAGTCATATAATCTTGCTCCTTTCAAGCTTTTTATCCAATTCTAAATTCTGTTTCATATTTTTATTTGAAAAGATTTGAAAAAGATATTGTATTTAATAAATTAAATGCCCTATCTTATTAGCTTCCTCAGTAAACCAAATTCCACTTTCTTGTGCAAGTACAATACCATAAGGTCCTGATTTAGGCGATAGTAAGGTGTATTCATCTATTCTTACATTCATATCATTAGCGTTAACTTAAGCCATAATTTGTCATCCTGAGTGGAGCAAAGCGGAGTCAAAGGATCTTAGTGTTAGTAAAATTCTTGGCTACTCCAAGATCCTTCTCTACCCTCAGGATGACAGTTCAAGAGAATTTTGGTAATAATTGCACTAAGTTAACGCCTATGACATTCATATATTAATCACTCCTTCAAAGTATTTAAAGGTAAACAAAAAAACCATCCTAGTTCAAAAGCTTTGGAAGGTTTATAAGTATCGTAATATAAATTAAGTTTATCACAAAGAAAGCTGTTTCAAACAAAAACAACTAATAATTTCTCAATGAATGTAACTAAAACGACACTATAATAATCCTATCCAAAACTAATGTAGCAGTTTTTGGTAATCTAAATAGCTATCTTGTATATAAGTAACTAAAGATGTTCTAACTTTACCAATACTACTTTTATTATTTTATAATGGATAAGATTATTTGATCATTTTAGCTAATCACCTCCGAATAATTTTAACTAGATTATAGCATTGCAAATATTTCATGTCAATGACTCACTTTTAAATTAAACGTTCCCTTGGTCCTCTAATGGCCTTCAGACAACACTAAGGACACAATTCAGATAAAACGCAGGTAGCTTTATTGGTTATTAACCAGACTTTGAATAGAGCAGAAACAATCACACCGAAAATCTGCTTCAAATGCAGTAATATAAGGTGTTTTAAGCATAAAAATATTTTGATTTTTGTTTTAGTTTTCATAAAAATTTGGTATAATAAATACATGAAAAACGAGATAAATCAAGCTGTTTCAGCCCATCAGCAGACTCTCTTCAATGAAACTGAAGCATTGGATGCAGTAAAACCCTCTGGGAGGAAATTTCCTGTTGAAGTTATAGAGGACAAACTGCCTGAAGAGGAGCAAATTTGTGATGTTTGCGGTAACCACCCTCATGAAATCAGCGTGGAAATCACAAGAGAACTTGAAATAATTCCTCTACAGGTAAAGGTTTTTGATTTACAGTATTATTGAAACTTACAAAACAAATAATTTTAAGCCATTTGAATATATGACTTATTTACTGAAAATACTTCCAAATGTAGATGTCAATGTTCAGAGTGTGCTGGATTTCCGGAACAATATGTTCGCTTGTACCATTTAATTTTTTGTTGAGAGGAGTGTTAAAGGATTGACATATAAAATAATGATAGTTGAAGATGATAACGATATAGCCGAGCTTTTATCGGCTCATTTATCTAAATTTGGTTTTGTGGTTTATCGCTGCAAAAAATTTTCAAATATTTTGAGTGAGTTTGAAAAGGAACAACCACATCTCGTTCTCCTTGATGTAAATTTGCCATCTTTTGATGGTTTTTATTGGTGTGCGAAGCTACGCACAAAATCTTCATGCCCAATATTGTTTTTGTCTTCTCGAAACTCCGATTCTGATCAGGTATTTGCCATTTCAAACGGAGGAGATGACTATATCACAAAGCCGTTTTCCTTTGAGGTGGTTACTGCAAAAGTCAATGCACAGCTTCGTCGGGTTTACGGTGAATATGCAAATGCCACTGTGGACGAGCTTGCTTGCGGTGATTGTTATTTTTCCCGAAGCAAACTTCTGCTGAAATGTGGTAACAATTCAGCAGAACTATCAAAAACTGAGGCTGAAATTGTTCGTTTGATGTTTGCAGCCTTTCCAAGAGTCATTTCTCGTGAGGAGTTGCTCAGCGAAATATGGGATGACGAAAATTTTGTAGAAGAAAACACGCTAAATGTTTCAATCAGTCGTATTCGCAAACGTCTGGAGAGCATCGGCTCAAAGCTTATAATCAAGTCTGTACGTGGGCTTGGTTATCGTATAGGAGATAAGAGCGATGACGCATAAAAAACATCTAACTATGTTTTTAGTCGACCACCTTTGGATTATCCTTTTATTCGTTGTTGCACCTGTAGGATTTATGCTCTTATACTTGCTCCTCTCCGATGCACCAACACAAGATGCGCTGTATTATATTTTCCTCTCCCTAGTTATTCTTTTTAGTTTTCTTGCCTATCGACTTTATTCCACTTGGAATTTGTACGAGCTGTTTTGCTCAGATAAAAAAGACATTAATGAATTTATTATAAGTGAGCCGAAAAGCAATGATGAAAAGCGATACAAAAAGCTGATAAGCAAAATTAGACAAATATATTTAAATGATATGCGCCAGCTTGAAGAAGAACGAAAATCTCATCGTCTTATGATTTATCGTTGGGTACATCAGCTCAAAACTCCGCTTTCAGTTATTCATCTGATTGCTGAAAATCAAAAAACTGACGAAGACTATAATAAAATCTTACATCTTGCAAGAAAAATTCAATATGACCTTAACCAAGTGCTTGATTTATACAAATTAGAAGCGATTGAAAATAACTTTCACGCTGAAAGAGTCAATCTTTATGATATGTCAAAGGACTGCATCAACGAGTTAAAAAGTATATTTATTGAGCGTGAAGTTTACCCGAAGCTTGATATCGACAAAGAGCTTTTTGTTTACACAGATTACAAGTGGATCAAATTTGTTCTATATCAACTTCTAACTAATGCTGTTAAGTACAGTGATAATGGCAAATCCGTTGTTGTTTTCGCCACCAAAACAGATGGCTTAATTTCACTTTGTGTCAAAGATAGGGGTTGCGGTATCGAAAAAAGCGATTTGAGCCGTATATTTAATTTATACTTCACAGGAAACAATGGCAGGCACCGCGAAGAGTCCAGCGGGCTGGGCCTATATATGGTTAAGCAAATCCTTGACTATTTGGGACATAGCATTTCTGTAGAATCAACACCATCGATTGGTAGTGTTTTTACCGTCAATTTTAATGTTGTTGAATAATAATTGTATCGAGAAAGATTACAAAACTGTCACCTTCAGTAATCTTTCTCGATTTTTATTTTTTCTGTTTTTTCATATAATAAAAACAAGAATACAATAAAAACAAGAATACAAGGAGGACTTAAAAATGTCAATTATGAAAGCAGAACACCTCGGAAAAATATATGAGGGTAAAGTTTCCTATACAGCACTGACTGATATAAACTTTGAAATAGAAGCAGGTGAATTTATTGCTATTATGGGACCTTCTGGAAGCGGTAAAAGCACCTTGCTTAATGTCATCTCAACGATTGACTATCCCACAAGCGGAGGCGTTTTAATTGGCGGAGCAAACCCACATAAAATGAATGATAGCCAGCTTGCGAGTTTTCGCAGAAATACCCTTGGCTTTATCTTTCAGGATTATAACCTTGTCACGACACTCACCGTCGGCGAAAATATTATGCTACCACTTACACTTGAGGGTGTGGCTGTTGCCGAGATGAAAAAAAGAACAGATGCAGTTTCAAAGCTTCTTGGAATTGAAATGTTGCTTAACAAACGCACCTTTGAAATATCAGGTGGACAAGCACAACGTACTGCTATTGCCAGAGCAGTTGTAACAAGTCCCCTATTACTTCTTGCCGATGAACCGACAGGAAACCTTGACTCCAAGACCTCTAAGGATGTTATGGAACTATTTTCAATGCTCAATACAAAACAAAACGCAACGATTTTGATGGTTACTCACGACGCATATGTCGCAAGCTACTGCAAGCGGGTGCTTATTATCAAAGATGGCAGATTGTATCAGGAAATTGTTTCCGGAGACAATCGCATAGCATTTCGCCAAAAAATCGTTGATGCAATGAGCCTACTAGGAGGTGAAGGTCGTGACCTTATTTAATTTTGCTGTGAAAAATATCAGCCGTGATAAGCGAAACTACATCTACTATTTTGTAAATTGTGTGTTTTCGGTATTTGTGTTTTTCCTTTTTTCGGTGTTATCATTTCATCCAGCCTTGAGCGTTATCGATAAAAACAGCTCAATGGCTTTGATTCTAATTCTTGGTCAGTTTATCTCGGTTACATTTACAATATGCTTCATCTCTTATTCCGTCAGAGGCTTTTTGAAAGCAAGAAGTAAACAGTTTGGATTGATTACCATTATGGGAGCATCTAAGAAGCAACTAAATAAGCTGATTTTCACTGAGAATATGGTGATTGGGTATGCTTCGATTATTACAGGCATACTTTTGGGTTTGATTTTCTCAAAGCTATTTTTAATTGTTGCAGGAAAAATAATCGGAGTAAGTGACTTCAACTTTTATTTACCCCTGAGGGCAATGCTTTTAACGATGTTTGTTCTTGGGCTTGTGTTTTTAGGGATTGCATACTTCACCCCCAAATTTATCCGCAAAAAAGAAATTGTACAGCTGATTAAAGCTGAAGTTGTCGGAGAAAAACGACCAAAGCTGCTCCTTGCAACTCTTTCTTTCGCAATACTGTTCACAGGTGTGGTTTGGATTTTTTTAGGCAAATCTCCACTTGCAGCATCACTGCGTGACAACACTATTACACTTATTCCGCTTACTATTACAGTGGTGCTGGGAACCTACCTGCTCTTTGCATATGGGCTTCGATTGCTAGTTTGGGCAAACAATAGGACTAATGATAAGCTTAGACTGCTATACGGCGGTGACATGAATAATAAGCTAAGGACAAACTCACAGAGTATGACGGTCACCGCCATTTTATATGCCATTTCCTTCTTTGCCATCATCATTTTACTTTCAATGTCATCCAATGTAAGGAGCCAAACCATAAAAATTATGCCCTATCCCATCACTTATAATGTAAGAAGCGAAAATGTAAATCCAACAAAAGACTTGGCTATGATTGAAAAAGAACTTGGCACTCTTGGTAGTTACGATAAACTTAATTTTAGTTTTCATAATGCTAAAGACGGTTCCATAAGAGATTCAATCATGCCCCTGAGTAAATACAACGAAATTATGCAGTTTTTAGGCAGGGAGGCAATATCTGTTAACAAGGGCGAAGTCTATCTTGTTTCAGGAAATGTCGGACAATCTGTACAATCCATTCCTGATGGATTGCAAGACTTCTTTTTAGAAAATAGATTGCATTTGAGTATTGTTGGAAACTCTGACGAAACAATCATGCTGTCTGGTTATGTCAATAGTGTTTGTGTTATCAGTGATGATGATTTTAATACTCTCGAGCCAAAACTCGCTGAAAGAGAAATTTATGCCTTCTATTATGATAACTGGGAAACGGACAGTGAAATACCACAGCGCATACAAACTGCTCTCAGGCTGGATGATGAGAGGAATGATATCAATGTTATTTTCGCATACGATTATTTCAGCTCAAGCCAGCTTCAAAACAATCTTACTCTGTATATCGGAGGCATCCTTTGCTTTACCTTTATTCTTGCAGTGGCAAGCTTTGTGTACTCACGACTTTATTCTGCACTTGATGTCGAAAGCAAGAAATACAGAAGTATTGTAAAAATAGGGCTATCAAAAAAGGAATTGTCAAAAGTAATCAATAACGAAGTTTCTTTGATATTGCTTGTGCCATTTGGGATTGCACTCATCTATTTGTGGTTTGGAATATTCGTCATGGAGCACTCCACCATAGTTTCTACTATCCCGACTGCTCTTATTAGCACAGCAGCACTTGTTTTTATTCAAACTATCTTTTGGCTTGGAGTTAGGGCAGCATACAAAAAAGCTTTCTTTAACAAAGTGTATGATGAAATTTAAGGAGAGTATAAAATTGACATAATTTGGGAGAGTAATGAGGCTTTATAGAGCTGGATTGTTTAAGAAAGCAATAGCAACAAATTTGGAGATGTCAAAGAATATAGTAAAGCATTTGGTAAATAAAAATTACCCACTGATATCTAGATAATATATCAGTGGGTAATTTTAAACTTTAATTAACAATATCTGCAATCTTTACTCGTTTCCACCTTATAATGATTAAGGTTAGTGCCAAGCTTATCAAACCAGCGTACGACATACCTCCAAAATACTGAGGGAGACTTATTTCCCCTAAACCTTGTATAAGATGCCTAATTAAAACGCTGAAAGTAAAAAATACTAATGGCACTTGAGTTGCAATCATTGTTATATAATTAGGTGCTAAGCTGGAGACAAAACTTACCATCAAAGCAATAACAAACCCAAGTGCATAGATCCCAAGAACTGTTAAAATAATATACTGTATAAAGGTGAAGTTGTACCAAAATACATAGCCATTAAAGATTGAAATTATATTAGCATTCAAAAACATTCCTGTATTATTTGTTGCATAAAGAAGGAAGAATACTACTAATTGTAGCGTTATGATGGTAAAAGATGCTATTAATGCTGCCAACACCTTCTTTTTAAATATATCTCTTCCAATTTTAGTTGTATATTGAAGATGATTCATATAATTTTTCTTATCTCTTAAATAGATGGGAGATAGCATAAACATCACACTCAATAGAATGATGATGGATACATACCTCATATAATCTCTATAATTTTCAAAAACCAATCTTGGAAATATTGACGTTATCATTCCTTCATCGACAACTTCATCGATTCTTTGCCTCTGCTGTTCATTAGTAGCTCCATAGATACTCCCCATGAATAGTTCCTTTTCTTCATAAAAATCTATTAAATTTGCCCTAGCTTGTAATTCCCAAAACACATCCAGACCTTCTTCAAACATTACATAACTGTTGAGTCTACTACCCATATCCATCGCAAGAAACTCTTCATAGCTACTTATACCAGCTTCTATAGCCAACTCATTTGTTTCAAGGTATTGGTCTGCTCTTTCTATCTCTTTTTCATAAACATCTTTAAAGTGTAGAAATTCTTCTTCATCCATAAACCTTCCATAATCCTCTAGCATTTGTAGACTTACATTATAGTGATCCAAGGCTGGCCTACCATTTGGAAAGTGATCTATATAAAAACCAGCAAAGAGAAAATATAAGATAAAACTCATGAGCATCATAATTACAATCATTTTTAATTCAAAAATCTTCTTTATCTCATTAAAAAGTATTCTCATAAATATCCTCCTTAGTAAATATCTTCTTTTTTAAACTTTCTAGCAGTCAAGTTCCCTATAATAAACAGTAATAAGGCCCATGTCCCTACTACAATAATTTCATAGTACTGAAACATGGAGAAGGGATTTCTACCCATAAACCAAGTAACTGGATTAAGTGCTAAATAAAAGGGAGTGAACCCTGGAACAAATATTAAGTTATTGCTCCTTGGCATCATATCAGGCAGAAGTAAAATTAATCCAAAGAGAATTCCAAAAACAAAAAATACAATATAGCTACTTTTTATAAAAATAGATAATATAAAGGTGATGGCAGTAAATAATATGCTACAAAGATAAATTAAGATAATCGAACTTATTAAATACTGCATAAAGGACATATTCCACCATGATATATAGGGAAAGTTATTTTCCCAGTTAAAATAATTACTTATCGGAACATGCCACAGTCCTTCATAGCTAAATATGGAGAAATAACCTATCAAAGTAATTCCTACAATAAAGGTTGTAACAATGATACTACTCCCTATTGAAACCAATAACTTGTCCCCAATTATATTTCTCCCTCTTTTTGAGCTGTAAACTACAAGATGGGTTTTGTTTTCAAATTCATAGTTCATTAGATAAGCTGTTATTAGGACAACGATGATCATTATTTGGAAAATCATCATTCGAAATATATTTCCAAACAATAGTGAATGCATTTGATAGATTTGTCCGATGAAAAACATATTTTTATGCTCATTATTTTCTAGTAGCTGATTTAATCTTTCTTCTAGTTGTACATAGTTGTTTCTAACGGTTTCAGCAGCAGTACCACTAATACCGTACATTTCTATCACACTTTCTGCAATTCCCATCATATTAATTGATGCATACGTTTCATCAATACTTCCTATTAGCTCAAGATAAGTCTCAAGAACCATTAATTGATGAAAATAGTCTAAATCCTCACTAGAATAAGAGGTATACAGTTCATAATTATACTTGACTTCTTCAAAAAAACTTCCCACATCGGTATAGGTTTCAGAGGTTTTATCATAAGTCATTTCATTCATCTTTCTCAGTTCATCCTCATAATAATCCTGAAAACTCTCTATCATTTCATCATTGATTTCATATCCCAACTCATCAACAAGCTTATTTAATACTGTAAGTTCATTATGGCTATAATTTTGGCCTAAGATTAAAAAGAAGTTGAAAGCTATAAATAGCACTCCCATTCCTATAATTACTGGAGAAGTTATCACCTTTCTAAATTCATGAATTTTTATATTCATTTATCCATTGTCCTTTTCTAATGTGTCATCATTGTATATATACAAAAATACATCTTCAAGATTTGGGGACACTGTTCTCCATGTAGAAATAGGTGCATCTTTAGATATAAATCTTATTTTCATTTTTCCTTCCTCTTGCTTCTCAGATAAAGATAGATATCTTTTTCTAAAGCTAGAAGCATCATGAAAATCAACTTCAGTTTCATATACCATTCCTTCTATGACTTTACAGATATTTCTTATACTATCTTTATAAAGCACCTCTTTATCTTTAATCATGATAATTTCATTGGCTATTGATTCAACATCAGATACGATATGAGTAGACAGAATCACAATTCTCTCCCTGGATAGGTCTGTTAGAAGATTTCTAAATCGCACCCTCTCCTTTGGATCTAGGCCTGCTGTTGGTTCGTCTAATATAAGGATTTTAGGATCATTTAGCATAGCCTGTGCTATTCCCACCCGTTGGATCATACCTCCTGAGAATTTTTTCATCTTTTTATTTGTTACATCTTCTAATGCAACAAGCTTTAAAAGCTCTTTCACCTTTTCTTTGGCTAATTTACTCTCTATTCCCTTTAGAGCTGCTAGATATAGCAAGTACTGCTCAGGGCTATAGTTTTTATAATATCCGAATTGCTGGGGCAAATAGCCTAGTATATCTCGATAGGCCTCCCCCCTTTTAAAAATGTCTTGAGCATCATAAAGTATTTCTCCCGCGCTCGGGGAAAGCAGTGTGGTTATCATTTTAATTAAAGTTGTCTTCCCCGCTCCATTAGGCGCTAATAGACCATATACACCATTTTGAAATTCAAGATTGATATTTCTAAGAGCAGAAAAGCTCCCAAAATTTTTACTAACATTGTGTATCGTCAACATTTTAAATCACTCCTCCTAAGTTTCTAGATAATATTAGTTTCTTTAGATTTTTTATATAGATATAAATGCAGCCAACTATTATTGCTAAATATACATATACTGGAATATTGATAAGCAACACATTATAAAATTCTCTACTGAAAACCATTAGCAGTAAATTGACTGATAGCCAACCTCCTACTAAAAAATGTTTTGTAAAAGGTTTGTTTATTTTTATCATTCCATATAAAAACATTACAGAGAATACAAATAAAGACGTTGTGGAAATCATGAATGCAGTTAAAAAGTCCAATTGCTGATAGATCATTGTTACTAGGTAAACTATCAGCGTATTAGCTACAATACTAAAAATGCTAAATACCAGCATTCTAAAAGCCGCTAATTGATATATATTGTACTTGCAAGTCATTTCAAGATCATAGGTATCATTAAACTTTGTGTTAACAAAGGATACCAAAGCCATAGCTAAATACAAAAGGGGCGAACTAATAAATACAAAGGTATATATGCTTCCCTCATTCCCCCATAGCTTTTCAACTGCTCCTATCGATAGAAATACTAAAATTGATACCGTGACAAAAATAGTAAAAGCTATTTCTGTTGCATCATGAAATAAATGTCTTAGCCCTATTCTCAGATACATATTTCTTAAATAGCCATAAAAGGATTCCTTTGGCTTGATTCCTTCATAAATAATCTTCTGAATTTGTGACTCTATCGTGGTCTCATCAGGAAAATCTATATCGAGTTTACGCTTTGCCATAGTTACCATTCCTCCAAATCTTTTTTTATTTTTCTTATGGCAGAATAATACTTTGTTTTAACTGTAGATTCAGGGACTTGAAGTATCTCTGATATCTCCTTAAAAGTGTAGTCCGCAAAAAGCTTAAGCCTTAAGACTTGCTGATTAGAGATATCTAGTTTGTTTGCTATTTCCATAACCTTTTCAACATCTTCCTTGTATTCTACCGATATAGTAAAATCCTCATCATCTTCAATATCGTAATCATCAATTAATGTTACTAGGGAATTGTATTTGTAGTACTTTGATCGATAATAGTCTACAATTCGATAAGTGGCTATTCTATATACCCATGTTCTAAAAGAAGCCTTTCTTTCGTCATAGTTATCGATGGATTGTAGTACCCGTATAAAAATTTCTTGGGTCAGATCCAAAGATAATTCTTTATTTAAGGTTTGTTTGTATACATAAGCATACATTTCTTTATAATACTTAGCTATAAGCTGATTTGCTGCAGTTTTATTTGATTTCAACCTAATCTGCTTTATCCACTGTAACTCTTCAGTCATCTCTCATGCCTCACTTCCATAGAGAAGAATTAGGAACTCCTCTTAACTGCCTCATAATTATATTCGTACTAGATTAATAAATAGTTTTACCTAATTGAAAGTTTTTTTATATATAATCCATTATCTATTTCTTTTCTTATTTCCAAATAAATAAAAAACCCCTGAAAATAGCGTAAACACGCCATTATCAAGGGTTTATACATTTATTTTCTTGTCAGCAGAGCGACGGTTTCCACATAGGTTTTGATAGAATCATGATAATATTTAATGGTTTCAACCTTGAATCAGGAATGATTAATTATTAATCAACTCTGCTTTTATTAATAGACTTCTTATTGCTGCTAATGATTCTGCATGTGTTAGTGTACCTTTAGGGTCTAAAATTCCATTGCCTTTACCACTGAAGATTCCAGCATCTACAGTTCTTCTTACATAGGCTGTTGCCCAATCGGATACTTCATTACTGTCTACAAATAAAGATAGTTTATCTTCACTATTATCAAGAATTTTAACGATGTCCATGGCTTTTGCATACATTGTCATGGCCTCTTCTCTGGTGATGGTTGCACCTGGCTTGAAGGTTCCATCAGGATAACCTTTAATGATACCCCAATCATTTGCTATTAGTACACTTGTCAAATGCTTATTCTTGGCAAGATCTGTAAACCTATTCTCTAAAGTATGTCCTTCTCTATATAGACCCAATGCTCTTACTATATACTCTGCAAATTCTGCTCTTGTAACTGCTTTGTCTGCTTTAAAATTTTGATAATCTACTAATACAAGCCTTGAAGCCATATCATTTACAATTGCTTCTGACCAATGTCCTTTAACTTCATCTATGAAGACTGGACTCCAAATGATTGAATAGGAAGAGTTTGTAAGTGAGTTTAGTCTTGAATATGTCTTACCATCCTTTTGGAATATTTCTGTTGGTATATGGCTATAGGAACTATTTGCATTAGATACAATGCCTGTTGTAATCTTGTTTTTATCTACACCATTAGGAATTTCAATTATGCGCTGAGCATAAGTATTAAATCTATTAATTTTAACCTCCTTAAAGGTGCCGTAATCAGTCGATGTCCTTGCTATAATTTCAAATTTTACAGGTTCAACTACGATCTCATGACCTAATGCTTTTGCTTGTTCTTTGAGCATTTCACTTTCTATGGATGATGTTTTATCAATATTTAATTCAATGTCAATAGTGTGTAAGCTATCTGAAGGTACCCCCATTAATTCTGCGATTTTTTCAATTGCGAAGTTTTGTGCATCTAAGTGGTATTGAACTTGTTCTTCTATTATCGAAACTCTAAAGTCGTTGTCTTCCAGATTTTTAACAATATCTCCCGTCAGTAAGACTCTAGTAATATCCCCTGGGGTTGTTATAGAAAAAGAAACTTCTTTGTTCGTTTGATTTTCTTTTGCATATTCTTCTATTAGGCTATTTATCTGCTGGGAATCTACTACTAACTTTATTTCTCTATTACCGTCTATTTCTGTTATGGTTTCTGTGGCAAGTTTCTGAACTTGGTCTTGAGTGGTTATAATAACTTCTTTGTTATTTGATAGTGGTGTTGAATCACCCCCACCTCCACCACCTGATGAATTTCTTGGTGGTGCTACTGATTCAGCACGGGTTACTGTTACTGTGTATGTCTTTATGCTGCCATCCTGTGCTGTCACCTCTACTTTTACAGTATTTTCGCCTGCGTTTAGATTGATTGCCTGTGATGGCTGCCCACTTCCCACTACATATCCGTCTACTATTACTGTTGCTCCAGCATCAGCTACTATCGGCGTTATTTTTATATTTGTCACGTTATTGGCCACGTTTGCCACATAGCTTGTTGTACCATAGTGAAATTCAGGCGAAAGAGTACCTTGGCTTAATATTAAACTGTTTAAATTTGCATTATATGATACCCATCTGGCATAAATATGCATATCTGTAGTTATCGTTTCTTCAAAATTAAATTCTGTTGTAAAGCTATTATCGGTATACCATCCATCAAAGGTGTATCCAGCTTTGGTTGGATCTAAAGGTCTTGTTGCTTTTTGGTTATACGCTACTGTTTGATTTCCTACTGAACTTCCTCCATTTACATTAAAGTATACTGTGTAGGTTGGCTTTGAAGCTACTGTTATATTTGCCGATAATGGGCTTGTTCTATTATTAAGTTTGTTTTCATTTAGTGTAATGGTTCCCACTCCAGCACTGCTGAGATTACCATATACCTCTGCTGTTACTATTGTTTCACTATTATTTACTTGTCCTATATTTAGGTTGCTGAAAACTCCACCTAAATTTATATCTGATTTATATACAGAACCTATTACTGTATCATTAGATATATTTAAAGTAAATATCTGATTAAAATCTTCTGTAAACTCTACATTGTTTGGACTAGCTATCATTGTAATACTATCTTGAGGTGTTAACCACTTTGCATAAAGGGTTCTATTTTCTGTAACTCGATCTACTCCAAAGTTCCATTGGTTGATTAGCCCTGGATCTTTGTACCACCCTCCAAAGTTAAAGCCTGCTTTTGTTGGGTCTGGATCTGGTCTTATGGCTTTTTGGTTGTAGTCTACTGTTTGGTTGGATACTAAACTTCCTCCAGCTATATCAAAACTTACTGTATATTGGTTAATATTCCATTTAGCATAGAGGGTGATGTCTTCTGTTACTACATCTGTTGCAAAGTTCCATTGGTTGATTAGCCCTATATCTTTGTACCATCCACTAAAGGTATAGCCTTCGCGAGTTGAATCGACTGGCGCGGTGATGACGCTACCAAAATCCTGGGTGGTACCAGCCACAGCTGAACCACCGACACTGTCAAAGCTCACGGTATAGCTGTTTATGCTGTACTGGGCGGTAATTATGGTGTTGGCAGTGATGTTACTGAAATCACTTGGGCTCCAGCCGGTAAAACTGTAGCCGGTGCGACTCGGGTTGGTCGGGGCGGTGGCACTGCTGCCGTGCTCCACGGTTTCGGTTTTCAACACTGTGCTATTCCAATCGACAAAGGTCACTGTATAGCTGTTGATGCTGTACTGGGCGGTGATTGTGGTGTCGGCAGTGATGTTACTGAAATCACTTGGGCTCCAGCCGGTAAAGCTGTAGCCGGTACGACTGGGGTTGGCCGGGGCGGTGGCACTGCTGCCCTCCTGGACGCTTTCGGTTTTCAACAGATTGCCATCCCAATCGACAAAATTGACGGTATGGCTTGGTGGAATGACCGTAACCACAAACGTTTCTACATTTATGTTACCTGCAGCATCCTCTACGTAAATGGCGATGGTGGAGGTGCCTATATTAGCCCCGGTGACGGTTACCGTACGAGCGGCGTCGCTACCGCCCAGTACCACATTGGCCAGCGGCACGGCGGTGGTATTGGATGAATCCCGGCTAACACTCAGGCTACCGGAGGTTGTCAGGTTGTCGCTTACGGTAAAGGGCAGCGCTCCGGTGTTTTGCCCAACAACGATCTCCTGATTGGTGATGGTGGAGATCGTGGGTGCCATGGTATCCACCAAAATGACCGATGTATCGGCCACACTGTTCAGGGTTAAAATCAGGTCGTTGCCTACTCTGTCCCTAATGGTGCCACCATTGGTCTGTAACTCGACCACGGCAATGCCATCCAGATCATTATCGCCTGCCTGAACGGAATGGCGAAAGACCAGCGTTAAGGTGCCGCTGCCGGCCAGGTAGCTGGCGTAGCGGGTGGTGCCGCCGATATCCAGACGGATGCGTGGCGTTCCCCCGGCTGTATTCACATTAAGATTTTCCGAGGCATTGATGATGAAGTCCAGTGAGAGTCCAGCCCTGTAAATGCCCGCGGCAGGCACAGAAACCGAGGCAACTTCGGGAGGCACATCATCCAGCACCGTCAGGGTAAAACTTTTCTCAAAGGTATTATCGTCGCTATCGGTGGTGCGGATCCGAACCGAGTAATCGCCCGGAGCCATGCTCGCTGCATTGTTGGCACGTAGTTGGCCGCCACTGATATTGAAGCTGGCGTTGTGACTATCGCCAGCACCGGCAACCAGTTGGTAGCTGTGGGTATCGCCATCATCCGGGTCGACGCTGCTTAAGGTGCCGACAACGGCATTGATGCCGCCACTTTGTGCAACACTACTGTTGCTCAGCAGGATATCAGTGGGCGGATTATTGCCATAAGGTGCTGGAGGGCTTGAAGCCTCCACAACTGATTGAAACAATGAAAGCGAAAAAACATAACTAATTATCAAAAACATAACTAATATGAACATTTTTTTTCTTAGCATTTCCTTCACTCCTTCACCTCAATATTGAAATTTTGTATACAAGTTCGTTTATATCCTTAATCTCTCACAATAATTGGTTGATCGCTTCATTATACATCCGTTCAATCGTTAAAAAATACTCTGGATTCAACATCGTTTGTCACACTCCCTTGGATTTTAATTTTATTGGATCTATTATGTTAATTCTACACAGTTCCTCAAAACCCCTCCATATTTCTACATTATTCCATCATACAAGTTTACCTTTAAAACATCGTGCTTCTCCACTTCATTAGGATCATTTTCATTTATACCTCCCTGTAGGAGGGGCAAACCGCAAAATCAATCAACTTTAAACCGTTATACCCAGAAAGGAGCATATTATAAAAAGCTCTCCCAAAATCGTCTCCAGAAAGGATAGTTTTAATCTCGTCAACAATTTTCTCAACATCCGCCATGGATAGACATGTGCTATTAATACTATTAATGGCATCACGAAATACATCAACGAAGATATTAGTATCTGCGTCAATTTTGCCTCTATAATTTTTGAGTGAAACATACTCGTATCCTATTCGTGTAAAATGACTAAAGCTGGAATCTTTACACTATTGAAGCCACCAAAGATGATTACTGAATCTATCAGTAGGTAAATGGATAGTATAATAAACCAACCTAAAGCTAATTTATAAAAATATTTATGCCTTTTTTTATTTTTACACCTGCCCTTCTTATATTATATATAGATAGTGTTTCTTCCTACCTCATTATCTAAGCCCTGCCCATTTAGGGAGTCTTATTATTTCACATGTGGAAATATTAGGGATATGGTCAACCCCAAACCAGGCTGGGATTTTGCATCTAATTGAATTGCTAAATCATAAGCCATCTTGCTCACTAAGAAGAGTCCCATGCCTGTTGCTTGTCTTGTATAAGTACCTCTCCTTCCAGTAAAGCCCTTATCAAAAATAAATGGTAAATCTTCTTGAGGTACACCTGGACCATTATCACTGACACTTAAGATGGTTTTATCACTCCCTTTATCATAAACCATTTCAAATTTCAGCATTGGGCTATGCTGGTTCTGTGTAACATACTTTGTACTATTAGCGATTATTTGTTCTAATATAAAAGCTAATCCCTTACGGTCAGATAAGACTTCCATTTCTTCACCTATAAACTGTATATGAAAAGTAGATTCATCTAATAATGTTTGGTGATTCTCAATTGTCTCTTTGCAAAATTCTAGTATGCTTATAGGCTCAAAAATGTAATCTTTATGAGCAGCTCCAAGTCTGGCAAAATACAAAATTCGCTCTACGTCCCCAAGCATTTTATCTCTAACATGAAGCATACGATGTCTAACAAGGAGTGACATTTCGTCACTACGGTTATCTAATACCAAAGTCATTAGTGATAGAGGTTTTTTAATTTCATGAACCCATCCTTCTATATAGTTCTCATAATCTGCCAACTCAATGATTTGATCATTCAGCTTCGCTTGATATGATCTTATGAGGTTTCCTATGCTACGGATATACGACAAATGTGTATTAGGAGATACTCGGCATAATATTTCTTCGTTCACCTCGTTGGGTTCTAACAAAAACTCTTCAAAAGCAACTTCTATTATTTCTTGCTTTCTAATTATAACGAATACAGACAAAGATATGGTTGTTAGAGTAAAACCAACCATTAACCCTACTAAAACCATAAAGGCTTCAGGGTAAGCTAACCAAGCTAGAAAGCTAAACAGAAGATCCGTAGTAATCAAAATAAAAAACCATAGTTTATAATCATTAAAACAACTATAGATTTTCTTTATCCATTTCATTGCTTCACCTACTCCCTAAGTCGATAACCCTGACCTCTTATTGTTTCAATTTGATTCTCTAAGTTTAATTGCCTTAGTGTTTTTCGTAAGCGAGTCAGATTTACTTGAAGTGCATTTTCGTCTATATATTGGTCTGTTCCCCATAAAACTTCACTCAGTCTAGACTTGGATACACTCTTAGGTCTATTTTGTACTAAAGCTAATAAAATTTTTCCCTCATTAGCTGATAACAACAACGATTGAGATCCTTTGTACAGAGTGAAGGTATTCGGATCTAGTAAAAAACTGCCACCATCTACTAGTCCGAGTTGCCCTTCAAATCTTCTTAGCAGATTCTGAATACGCGCTAATAATCTATCTCGATTGCAAGGTTTTGTGAGATAATCATCTGCACCTAAATTAAGACCATGTAATTCATCCTGTAACTTATCTCTAGATGTAAGAATCAATACTTGACCAATCCCTTTTGATTTTAGGCTTTTACATATTTCAAATCCTGATTGTTCCGGTAAATTGATGTCTAGCAAAACTAAATCTGGTGCCAAAGCGGCTATTTGAGTAACAATATTGTTAAAGTCTGTAATTTCCATCACTTCATAACCGGCTTTTTTCAATATATCCGCCAATTCTTCTCTCATTAATGAATCGTCTTCAACAATTGTAATCTTCGCCACTTCAGCTCCTCCTTGAATGTGAAATTTAATGACTTTTTAATCTATATTTGGCTTCCAACGTAATTTATCTATCTCATGATCTGCTGAACGGGCAACTGCCATTCCGTAAATTGTCACAATTAGGGCTACAATACATGCAAAGGTAAATGCAATAGGATACAATAATGCTTGGTTTTCGATGGAAATAATAACAAATGAGATCATAGCCCTTATACCAACGCCCCCACTCACGCATGCAAGAGACATAGGTAACAGAAAAGTCCATAATACCTGTTTATGCATAGATTTTTTCATTTGATGACGTTTTGCACCCAACATGGAAAGCGTTAAATAGCGTTGTCTAGTCTGCTTCACCTGTGTCAAAAATTGTAAAACTAGTACGGTACAAGCAATAATCAAAAATAAGAATCCCATATATAGTATCGTATAGCTTCCAGCAACAACGTAGAAGAGTTTACGTCCGAAGTTTTGTAAATAACTTTCAAACTGGAAGCCTGAAGATTTCAATACATCTCTAGCCTCCATCATTGGCTTCATTAAACCACGATTCTCTTGTATCTTTTGTGGAATGCGAAAATTCCAATATGAATCATAGGTTTCTGTATTTAATAATTGTTCAAACATATGGTCAGAAACTATAAACGCTAAATAAATTTCTACTGAACGATCTGCTACCAATCCTCTCATTGGAGCTGATGGGCGTATATATATTGCTTGATCATTAATGCTTATCAAACTTTTCCCTTCTTTTGTAGCCTTTTCAAGAATACTGTCTAGTACAGGCATGCTATCTAGATTGTCCATAGGCATTAAATCTGGGTTAAAGTATAAAGTAATTTCATCTAAGTCTAGGTTCAGCGGTTTTTCTCCTATAGCTTCTAAAAGTCCATTATAAGATGATTCGGGAATGAGGTAAGGTTTTGTTATATCAACCTCTAATACCCCAAACAAATTAAGTGCTTCAGGGTTTTCTGAACTGATACTATAACCCTGCATTTCTCCAGATAAAATTTGATCTTTATAGTTGCTTGGCAGGGCCATAATAATTTCTTCTCTTAGTTTAGACCAATCAACTAGTGACAATGGCATACCATCTTCCAGGCCCTCGCCCTGATGCTTCATTCTTCCAATTTTTAGGAGGTTTAAATCCTCCACATATGGGACCATTTTTTCTGAAGTAAGGAATTCCTCAACTTTTTGACTACTACCTTTAACAGTAAAATCGTATATCGAGGAATGCCTACTTAAACCCCTTTCAAACCCTATAATAGTTGAAGCACCATTTGCTATCAAAATGATAGACAACGTAATTAGGATAGATGTTACTGCAACAGAAGTAGATTTATTAGCTAAATTCTCTTGGAACTGCCTTAATGTAAATATATACAGCCCTTTAGTAGATTTACCTTCGGACAAGTAAGCCATTAAGCCTAGTAATTTCCCAAATCCTCTCATAAAAAAGATCGTTCCTAAACTTCCAAGAGCTAATGCTACAAACAGAAGTAGTCCTCCAAATTCCATAAAACGATATAAAACAATCCAATATGCGACACCTAGTAAGATAGAACCTACTAAAACATTGAGCAGGTTACCTTTAAAGTGACCCATATCTTGTCTCTTATCCATTTGCTCATGAAGTAATTGATGAACCTCTTGATTAAATAATTTGCCACCAAGAATGGCTAGTGCTACAAGCTGAATGAATAAAAAACCAGTGATGGTAGAGAAAATCGCACCCATCGACAAGCTTATTTGATGGCCAATGATTCCTTGACCGATTAATTTAGAAACCGTCAAGCTGATTATTTTAGCTAAAAATCCTCCTATTAAAATGCCTCCAATGAGTGCTAAAATAGAAGTGATTAACCCCTCCGCTAAAAGTTGAAGAACAAGGCGTTCTTTTCGCATCCCTAACATGAGATAGAGTCCAAATTCTTTGCTTCTCCGATTTAATTGGTACTGATTGGCAAATAAAATCAAGAAAAATAATAAAAATAATGCAAATAAATACACAATTGGCATTAAGGCTAAGAGTTTATCAATTGAATCACTTTCAAACTCCCTTAAGAATAAAATAACATCTTGTCTTCCAAGTGAAAGAATGATATAAAATGACGCTATTGCTGTTACAAGTGTTGCAAAGTAAATTAAATTCTCCTTACGACTACGTTTAGCATTACGGTAAATTAAACTAGAGAACATTTGCACTGCCTCCCCCTAGCTGAGCTAATAACTTTAAAATTCTTTCGTAAAATTTCTCTCGAGATTCATCATGTTTGCTACGCATTTCATGAAATATTACACCATCTTGAATAAAAAGGATTCTTGAACAAAAACTTGCTGCATTTGGGTCGTGGGTAACCATCAAAATCGTTCTTCCACTGTTTCTATTAATACCTTCTAATTTATTCATTAAAGTTTTTGCAGAGCGTGTATCCAGTGCTCCTGTTGGTTCATCTGCAAGAACGATATCTGGATCAGAAATCAAACTGCGTGCAGCGGCTACCCTCTGCTTTTGTCCACCAGACATCTGAGATGGGAATTTGTTAAGAATATCTGTAATTTCTAAATAACCTGCTAGCTCATCTAATTTAGTACGTGCTTTTACAAAATCCATCCCATGAATAGACAATGGCAATAGTATATTTTCTTGTCCAGTTAGATTATCCAACAATTCAAAGTCTTGAAACAAATATCCGATTCGGCTACCTCGGTACTTTGCCAAATCCTTACTGTCAAAAGCACTGATGTTCTTACCATTTAAAAGTACACGCCCGGATGTTGGCTTTATAGTTGTTGCAATGCAATTTAATAATGTAGTTTTACCAGAACCACTTGGTCCCATTATCCCTAAGAATTCTCCTGGAAGAATGTCAAAACTAACCCCGTTTAGAGCTTTAGTTAGATTGTATTTCTTTCCATAATATTTCTGTAGATCTTGGACTTCTAATATTTTTTCTTGTATGATCATAGTATAACACTCCTTCTATCTAGTATTTAACAATTTGTTGTAAATACACTAAAATGATAATTTGCTTATCAACATCATAACAAGAATTAAGATTTAAAAACACTTACACTTAATGTAAGGAATAATGATTAAAGACCACTTTCATTTCAAGTTTTAACTTCATTCAGCATTGGGAACTTCACTTAGATCCTTTTTCTTCGAGTCCGCATTGCCACCCAGTGAATCGACACCCACAATTGTTCCAGCGTGCCCAAATATATATCACAATATATATTTGAGATACAATGGTACATCTATCCTATCTTCTTAACCCTATGTTTTATCTAATGTGCCAACTCAACCTCACCTAGTTTCAAACTCAATTTTTGCCCAAAATAAACCCTTGATATGTTCCCATGAGCACATATCAAGGGTTTAAGTCGAGTGGATAGTGTCAACTAATTCAAGTCGGAATAACGCTTGCTCTTAAAAAAATAATACGGTCCACTCTGGGACAATTGTTAAGAGGTGCGAGCGGGGTCTGTTACTTCCATGTATACGCCCAAGAGCCCATGTGTCATTAATTACACTTCACACCTTTATGACTCTGGAGCGACTTTTCCAATCACTAAGCTCTACTGTCCAATACTTTGCCCATTCCTTCATTTGACCATATTCCGGATGATTCGGATTCAGCATAATTTCTCGGAAGCTCACAAATCCTCCCACGCCGCCCACATCCTCAGGCGGAGTTTGACCACTTGCTTCTAGCAAATAGGGTGATTCCTTGTCGTGTTCCTCCATCACACGAACAAGCTGGATTTCATGTTCCCAGTTATCCCCCATATCATAAGTATAGATCATATGCTTGTACTCTGGCAAAAACTCCGATAAAGTACGCTCTTTCATTAAAGTAGCATTCTCATCGTACTTTAGATCCTCCTCAAGTGGAACTAGTCTGGAAACCATTACACCATTGTTGTCATCAGAGATGGTAAAATCATAAAGGTGATAATTCTGCCAGCTAAATACCGATTGCAACACCTTGTGTAAACGTGTAAATTCTATATCAGCAGGTACAATAATTCTCCGCACCGCTTTGTATACTTCCAGATCAAGTGTGATCATCAATTCAAAGGCACGATATTTATAAGCTTGCTTTCCTGTAAGTTCAGAAAGTGCATTAATCATTGATTTGTAAGGGTAGAACCCCTCGTTATTGGAATAGTATTGGAATAGGGGGTCAGGCTTGAATTATTCCCTTTTTTCTTTTGAATCTCCCCTTGTAATACTTTTTCTCTGTTATTACCT
Source organism: Clostridium aceticum (assembly GCF_001042715.1). Taxonomy (NCBI): domain Bacteria; kingdom Bacillati; phylum Bacillota; class Clostridia; order Peptostreptococcales; family Natronincolaceae; genus Andreesenella; species Andreesenella acetica. The sequence goes on from NZ_CP009687.1 coordinate 3,357,611, forward strand.
CTTACCATTACATGATATAGAGCTCCTTTATAGTGTATACGTGGTTTTCTAGGCATTTTAATCACCCTGTATAATTATATAATTATAATATTAATAAGTGAATATTTCAAGTGAATATTTCAAGCCTGACCCCTGACCTTGCTCTTAAAGAAGAAGCTTATGATGGCTTTTATGCGGTATGTACCAGCTTAGAAGATGAGACCTCTGAAATTATCAAAGTTAATCACAGACGTTGGGAGATTGAGGAATGCTTTAGAATTATGAAAAGTGAATTTAAGACAAGACCTGCATACTTAACCAGAGACGATCGTATAGAAGCACATTTTACAACTTGTTTCTTAGCAATGGTACTCTATAGATATCTTGAAAAGCGCTTAGATAGTAAGTTCACCTGTTGTAAAATTATACAAGGGTTAAGGGATATGAATTTTTACGAAATCCCTGGCGATGGTTATATTTCAACTTATATGCGAACAGATCTTACAGACGCTCTTCACAAAGCTTTTGGTTTTAGAACGGATTATCAAATCATAAAAAACAATCAAATGAAAAAAATTTTTAAAGACACGAAAATTTAAAAAAGTACGCAATTTCTGACCATATAAAAAAAGCTTGAACCCTAGTATTTTAAATGGGTTTCAAGCTTTTTATCCTTTTCAACTGTCAAAGACGGGATTATAATGTTAATATAATATTAATATTAATAAGTGAATATTTCAAGCCTGACCCCTGACCTTATATTTTCACCACCTCAACAACATGGTATTATATCTTTTTACTTGAATCAAGGTACCTGTCCCTATGATTTTATGATTTTGCTTTTCTATTTTGATATTTAAGTCAAGAAAATTCAATGTATTAAGGGATTTTTTGCACTGGAATCACTATTAAATGCCAAATCAATAGTTTTAGGAGCACATAAGTGTGATTTATGCACTAGAGTCAATATTAATATTTTAATATCAAAATGGCCTAAACACTAACCTAATTCACTAGCCTTTTCCAATTATGCTCCGAACCATAACTTTTGGTTGCAGCACCCAATGGCAGTTTGAAACCCACACCTAAATATGGATTTCGGGAAACCCTGTCCCATCTCTTATAAAGCATGTGCTTAGATTTCCTCTCATTCTTCCAGTCATCCAAGTCCTTCAAGACACACTTCTTTCACTCTTACATATGATATTTATAAATATAATTTATAAAACCAAACAATGCTATAGCAGAAAAACCAATAAATCCACCTACTCCCAATCTATCAATCATCAAATCTGCTGTTATATATAACCATACGATAACTATGCATAGTATTAAAATATACCGTAATACCTTTTTAATAATATACATTTTTCCCATAAATAAACCTCACATATTCTACATATTTCGCCAAGCAACACTTTTTCGTTGTTATTGCCACTAACCATTACATAATATAAAGCTCTCAGATAATAGATACGAGGTTTTCTCGCCATATTAATCGTATGGATAATTATACCATTAAAAAGTAAATATTTAAAGCCTGACCCCTTTTCCTTTTCATACTCCCTACCAAAATTTATTCTACAATTAAAGAATTTGTTCAGAGCTTCCTTAATAAAGGTCAGGCTACTTAGTTAAACTTGTAAACTGATGTTACTCAGTAATTTTTTCATTTATATTTGAATTTTTATAACTATATAAATATAATCCAATATATATTGGAATAAAGAATAAAAGCCCAATCAAACTTTGAAGACTAAAACCTTTAGCATCTATCTTCGGAACAACGATCCAATTATATATTTGATCTATAATTACATAAAAGATAAAGTATACTTTCCAAAATGATTCAATAAATAATTTCTTTTTGGCTCCATATCCATAAACACCAATACATGCAATGATTGCTAGTAACACCCATACAACATCTAGCAATGTAAAACTATAATATAAAGTCATTACACAAATAACAGCTATAAAAATAGAATAAATTTTCCAAAACATAATACACCACCTATTTATATTTGAAATTTATTTTTATCAACATACATCTCCATTACTTAAAACTTACTAAGCTTTGTTTGTTTGATATATACATAATAAAAAAACTTAAATTTTTCTTTAAATAATCAAATAAAAGTTATAAGGAACCTCCTGTATAATTTAAAATTAGAGGTTCCCAAAATTGTTAGTTATGTTATAGCACGTACTTAACTAACTTTTATTTCCAAAATTATACAATATTCATATTATACTTTTAAACTACGGTTTTTTAGGAAAATCCCAAATTATAAAAATCATTATGATTCATTTTTTTAGACTTTGGTCCCTCAATCAAATCTCTCCCAGTACTATATATATCATATGCTCCCATAGCATCACCTGAGCCTGCGAAATAAATCGGTGCACTCGCTACACCTAAAGTACCTATTAAAACATCAACAAATCTTTCCCAATTTCCTCCGTTAACTTTCATCATCTCATTCATACTCATTTCTTTTAACATCTTCAAAATCCTCCTTTAAATTTTATTTACAGATCTATTTTTCTTGAGTAAAAATCCACACTTCATCCATTCCGCGGTAAATTTCTGAATAAAGTGTTTTCGAATATAAACCTGTTTTAATTGATATATTATAATCCCTACTCCTACACAACCTTTTCTCCCATCAAAAGATTTTCTTATTTACTTGGCTCTGGGAACAGCCACAAATAATATGTATAGCAGGAAGTTACAATCCAAAATAGAATCTAAAATAGTTCTTCTTATTATCTAAATTTTACCATAAATCAGGGGCTAGATTCATCCCCCTTCGGCTAAAAACAGGGGTGATTTTTCTACCCCTCCTTGTAAGATAAATATATGGGATAGGATTGAAATACACACCCGAATGTTCTTTGACAATTTAAATCTATCGCTTAAATGAATTAGTGACACTTACAGTTAAAATTTCTAAACATCGTGCTATAATCTCTTTGTCAGAGAGATAGATATGCGTTCCCTATAAATCCTTCTTTTTTTAAAAGAAGTCTTATTCGTAAATTAGCATGTATATCCGCAAGGTCGACTTGATATCCTATAAACTAGGCTCCGTATCATACAAAAAATCACGTGTTAACCATAATAAAAAGCACCTACCTAAGCAGATGCCCTTTATAATACTCTATTTTTCTACATCATATTTCCAGTTAGAAATACCATCATACATATGATATACTTCTGTAAAACCACTGTTTTTTAATGTATCTACTGCAATATTACTTCTTCTACCTGTTCTACAATATACTAAAATTAGTTTGTTTTTATATTGTTCGAGTCCATCTATATTCTTTTCAATTTGGTCATAAGGAATTAAAATAGCACCTTTAAGATGTCCTTCATAATATTCTTCTTTTGTTCTAACATCCAATATTAGTAATTCCTTATTTTCATCAATAATTTTTTTGCTTCTTCAATATTTACTTCAGTTGCACTACTTATTTGATCAGCTTGATTGTTTTTTATATTAACACCTTCACTTTTTGAACATGCTGTAAGAATACATAGCATTATAAAACAACAAAATATTTTCATTATCCCTATCATAGGTTCATCCATCTCCTAATTCTACTTAGTTATATATCCTTCCCACAGCACTTTTTATACTTCTTTCCGCTTCCGCACGGACAAGGATCGTTCTTCCTACCACTTCATTTTTAGTGATTGTCTTTGTATTTGTAACTGCTGGCTTTTTATTGGTTCCTAATTTTGACATGGAATTACAACGCCAAATCTACTTCTTATATAGCTTTACTACCGATTCCACATGAGCCGTAAATTGAATTAACTTTTAATCAAATAGCATATCCTTATTTGCGATTATCTACAATGTACTAGAATTAATAGTTTTGAATGATACTGTTTTATTCTTTATTATTTGTTATTACTCATAATATTATATAAAAATGTACTCATGGTTGGCAATTAGTAGACAATGCCAACATAAAAAAGACTGGGAATTAACCCAGTCTTTTTGCAAACTTCTGTAACATTCTCCACAACTCTTCTCTAGTAGCAAAGTCTTTTGGTCTTGAACCATCACTTATGCCCTTTTCTATAGCCCACGTTCTAGCTTCAATAGCCCACTCTGGAGTTTCTTCCTCTTTCTTCTCTATATAATCTACATAAGGGCACTTTAACCAATGGGTCCATCCTGCTGATCCTGTACCTTTGAGGGGTGATTGTATTACTCCTTGGGTAGTCCCTCTTGCTTCTATTACTTTTGCTTCACCAATATAAACTCCTATATGCCCATCCTTCCATACGCAAATGCCAGGTACTTCAGGGATAGTTCCTATAGCTCCCTTCTCTGACGCTCTATTGTACATCATATTGGCAGATGCATCGGTAGCAACATCGTATTTAATATTGCCACCGTTCCACCAAAGGTAAGATTTTATGAGCCCTGCACAATCAGCTGTTCTTCTTCCCATCCAGTTTTGTCTTATAAACTGTTGAAAGTTTCCTACATTTGTGGGGTACTGCCTTAATCTTTGCTGTAGTAAATTTTCTGTTAGTACTTGACCGAATGTTCCCCATACATAACCCCATCTTTCAGATAGAGCTTTTTTGCAATGTTCTACTAATCCAAGATTATTCATCTGTTACCCTCTCCTTTATCTTTCAAAATTTCTACAGCTCTTTCTAATGACTTAGGTATATCCACACCTATCCTGCCAGCGTTCTCTATAATTGAAATACTCTCATTAGCTAGATAGAAAAATATAGTAGCATCTTTTAATATATTTCCATTTCCTAAACTCATATCGATCATATTGGCTACAACTACCAAAGCAAAGATAAATACTTTCTTTGCGATTCCTTTAAATCCTGTTGCACTAGAAAGTTCTCCATTTACTGTTGCTGCTACAATTCCAGAAATATAGTCTAGTACTACAAAAAAGAGTAATACTCCTAGCAAGTGGGACCATCCTCCTAATAAATAAGATGCAGCCCCACCTATGATAGCTAAACTAGTTTTAATAATACTTGAAATGTTCTCCATGTTTACACCTACTTTCTCAAAATAAAAACACCCGAAGGTGTTTATATATAACTAATTTCTTTTTTCGATTTATTTGCACTGATTATTCCCTATTTCTCTAATTAATGTTATTCTTATAATGAAAGGGAGGTGACATATTATGGCAAATGATAAAAGGCCAGCTCCTCAGTCAAAGAGTCCGGCCTCAAAAACAACGGATGCAAAACATGTAACAGGTATTCATAAATCTGCAACCCCACCATCATTTAAAGCACCCAAAATAAGCAATCCTCAGCCTATGAAAACTGTTCAAGATTCAGCAACATCTCCTTCTTTTAGCACTCCTAAGCCTACCAATCCAAAAAAGTAGTTCTAGCTTCTAAACTTTCAAGGTATTTCTCTGCTTCACTGGTGTCATAGACCTCAACTATGACACCTTTCTCAATGTTTACATATGTTTCCCACAATTTTAGGTGATCCATGAACTCTGGATGATTTTCTAAATAATAATCTATTCCTTCTGGTTGTTCTAAAACTATACTCATTTCTTCATTGGGTAAAGAATAATGCTTGCTAAACCCTTGTGCCAATATTTTTTCATCCTTTATAATTTTTATATATCTATTTACTTTTTTCTCTAGAAAAACTTGCCTCCAACAGCATTTATCATCTATATCCATTTTGCCTAGTTTGCCTCGGATTTTATTAATTGCCTTATACCATTGCTCTGTACTAAGTCCTTTTAGCACTCCTACTATTATTGCTAGGAGAAATACTGCTATAGAGAATGTTGCTAAGAAAAATAAATCATTAAACTCATTTATTAATTGCTTTAATGAGCTAAACTTATTAATGAAAACACTGGCTATTCCAACCACAAAAATAATAGGCATGCTTAGTAAAATACCATTGACCATTTCCTTAAAATCACTATTTTTTTCTGCTGCTGGGAAATCCATTCTATGACTTATCTTCTCTGCTAGAATTCCAGGTAATACAAACAATAATAAAGCAACTATATTTGTTGTATCCATGATTGAACAACTCCTTATAATGACATTATACTTTATCTAATAACAATATAAAACTAACTATTAATTTTTTCACCCCCTTAAATTTGCTGTATTGGAAATATTTTCTTAATTAATTGTACAAGCTGTGTTAAACTATAAAGAAAAAGGAGTTGTTACTAATGAAGAAATTTGTCGCTGGATTGCTCACTGGTCTGATATTAGCAACTGGTATCACCTCATTCGCTAGTTCTGAGGTGATAGCTCAGTTTGCATCTTTTAATTTTTTAGTTAATGGACAACAAAAGACTATTGAAGCTCGACCAGTTACTATCAATGGCAGTTCCTATTTACCTGTCAAGGATGTAGCTAATATGCTTGGTTATGATGTGACTTACAAAGCTGATACTCGTACTATTGAGTTTAATAATGCAAATCAAACTATATCGCTACCTACTCAACCTTCACGTATAATTGATATCACGCCTATAGCAACAAATCAAATAGAAATAACCGAAGATCCTTTTGAAAATAGAACAACATTAACAGGTATTATAGGTGAAGAAATTGAATTATACAAAAGTAAAATAAAGGTTAATTCTCTTAAAAATTTAGGCGAGTTAGAAAGAAATCCAGAATACCACATCATTGAAATAAACTTTGATTTCTTTTTGCCCGGAGAACCAACTTCTAACAATCGCCCAATAGGTAAAAATAGAATTTTGAATATTGGTATTGATAGAATGTATAAGCAAAGAACACGTTCTGTAATTTATACACCGATTACCAATTTTTCAGATATTAATTATAAATACGGCGACTGGACTAATATCATTTTGCAGTTAGCTATAAAAGATGAAGACGTCCATCAAATTAATTCCATTACCTTTAGGGATACATTTAACAGAAATTATTTGGCCACAATAGAAATATAATTAAGACACCTATTTAGGTGTCTTTTATTTCTATCTCCAATTCTTTTTCTTGGTTCAACATAGTGATATACTCTTTCACCTCATTTTCGTTGTCTACTAACTTAGCATATCTCTCTTGAAGTTTTTTTGACTGTGCTATAATTCCTTGTTTTTCTCTAATTATATGTTGGTGTAAATTTTGAAGATCTTCTACTGTAAATTTTTCTTCAATTGTTTTTGTAACGATAATTTTTTCATTTTCTCTTCTTGTTTTTTTATTTAAAACATCCATATATTTTCCTCCTAACTATGATATTGTTGTATATGCTGGACCATCAATGAATCAGCATATTCTCTTATGTCAGCAAAAGTGGCAATGAAATTGTTACTTGAAATACTTCCTATGTAGCTGAAATCTGGCAACACTACATTATATGCATTAATTTTCAAATCATCAAAAGCTTTTATGATCATGTTACGATTACTTTCTAGTGTAACATCACCCCAAGAAAATATATCAAGTAATCCACTTGGATAGTACTGAATGTATGCGCCTAAGCTATTATCAGCAAACTCAATCCTTTTACTATTATTGGTCCCCTGCTCCAAATATATATTTCTTCCTACCTTCAAGTCTCTAGTAATATCAATATCTGTATTAGCTAATATTTGACCTCCAATAATAGTGGATCCTTGAATAGTAGATCCATAGATATCTATAGCGTACAATTCACCAGTAACGATGTTATCTGCATTGAGATTATATACATCAATTATATTAGCATTTATTGATCCACTTGTTATGTTATCTGCATTCAAATTGATTACATCTATTACATTGGCATCTAGAGTACCAGTGACTATATTGCTTGCATTAAGGTTTATTATGTTTATAGTGTTTGCATCAATAGTACCAGCCACAATTTGTTCTGCCTGGAGCTCTCCTGTATATATTCCTGCTAACACCATTGTTCCATCTGCATTGGCATAAAGGGTATCTTCTATCCAATTCCCTTCTCCATCGCCTCTTTGGAATTTAAATTCATCGGCATTCATTACAGATCTTGATTTTTTATCGCTTCTTACACTTTCAAATCCTACATTGGGTCCTATTCTTATTCCATAATAAAGTTTATCTTTAATGACTGTACTTCTTTCGATTGTATTGATTGTATCTAATATTGTCTCTGTAAAGTTTTGCAGTTCCACTCTTGAAATGACTTTTCTTACAGGATTATACGAATACTTTACAACTCTTACGTCACTTTTGATATTAAGTCCTCTGTCTATGAGTCGACAATCGTCTCCTAGCTGCACTTTTTCTAGTTTTCCGTATTCAGTCAGTGTACTTAACTCAACATAATTTAATCCATAGGATATCTTAGGAAGGCCATTTACCTTTTCTCTAGCATCTACTATTTTTTCAACTCCTAGATTATTTTTCCCAAGTCTAAACTCTACTCCCGTTTTGCTCCCTCTTCGCTGCAGTAATGATATTTTATATTTTTCAAATAGAAGTTCTCCTCCTAGGTATTCAGCCAGCTGCACAAGGATTAATCTTCTACTGGCTTTTTCCTGGATAGAGAATGTTTCTATATTAGAGAATTCTACTGTTCCTATAGTAAAAGGGGTTCCCGCTAGGAGCTGGGTAAGGATCTGTGTCGGCGTTCCATCTACTGTAAAGAATTCTAGGTCATACTCAGGATCATTGAGGTCATATGAAACGTGTTCACATTCTACATCTATCATCAGTTCACCATCTTCACTTCTTCTTGGGACATAATAGGCTATGTTGAAATAGTTGTTGTCTACCTCTACGATGTTTTCATAATGAATGTATTGGCTTTTGATGTTATCTATCGGATGAGAGAACGACAAAACAAATCCCCTGTTGATTTCTTCTTCAACAAGGGACTCCATGGCTTTTTCTAAATATGCTAATCGTTTTGAAGAGCTTTTTTCTCTTATTTGTATCATTACAACCACCTATCTCTGTACTCTATGGTTAATCTAATGTTTCTGTTTCCAGATGTATCAGTATACCTGATTTGGTTTTGGCCAGGCTTGAGGTAGAATAAATCGATATCTCCTTCTATTAAATGTAGTGCGTTTTGACCATTAATGGTAGCTTGTAGGGTATCTGTATTGATAACCAACTTGTCACCTGCAGCAAAACTGCCTTGAAATTCCACCTGGACTATAGCAAATTTTCTTAAGTTAGATTGGAATTCTAAGTTTGTCGTCATGTCAGATCCTAACCGAATGATTCTTCTTAGTTTGCTGTCTACTTCCATGCTAGATTCCATAGCCGCCTCTAGTCTATGGGTAAACATGAAGGTTACTTCTGTACTGGCTTCCATATCTACTTTCATTGAGACTTCTACAGATAGCTTTAGTACTGTCAATTCTTCCTCTATAGCTCCGTTGTTAAAAAATGTACCGTTAAAAGCTGATACTAGAGCATTTTCTTTATATGAATACAACTCTGTATTTCCCATGCTTATATTAGCCTGTAGGCGAACAAAGTCCTGTTCAAAGGGTTGGTTAAATCCTACCCTGTTAAATGCTACTAACAATTTATCACCACCTAAAAAAAATAACACCTAATTTTCAAGGTGTTATCTCAGGATATGTTTTTTGTATTCTAGAAAAATAATTATCTAAATAAAACCTTATTTTTTAACTCACTGTCTTCTACCTTTGCATGAGGATTATATTCTTTAACTAACAAATTAACTATTATCTCATCCGAATGTGTAGTGTTTGGCCCTAAAGTAATTTCCATTTTTTCAAAAGCTTCATTATGAATTTCCAAATCAATATAATCAATAGGTAAGTCTACATTTTTCAATATATTATTCTGTATAGTGTTAGCTATACTATTAACATAGTTAGCATCTAATTCGTCGAACTGCTTTAATCCTGCTGGAAATACCATAATCCTATATCTATATTCTTTTTGAAACTCCCAAGCTTTTCTCTTATATATACCCACATCTCCTAAAATAAAAGTATATGTTTCCTTAGTGATCTTTTGTATAGTTGGCAAAAGCTTTTCTTTATCATTGGTATATTCAATATAATTGCATAGAATCGGTGGAGAGACGATATATTTATCATTAATAATGTGTTTTATGGGTATATTATACTGATTATTTGTTGCAAACAATGAAAGTACATGAATATTGTCCAAGTTATAATTTTCAAATGGGAAAAAAGGTAATTTAATTCTAATACCGGACGATCTTTTTGAGTACATATTCCACATTGGTATACTTTCTTCATCTCCATCCATCCAACAACTAACAAACATATATCTACCAGGCTTATCATAATCATTAGCTTTTGATTCATCAGGATCATCTGTATTTGTAAGTTTGTTAAATCTAATAGTTCTATTCTTAAGAATTAATGCTAATGTATCAATTGAAGTATAATGATATAGATATTTTGGATTTTTCAACTTAATCTCCCCCTTTTTTTAAATATATCAGAAATAAAGAAGGAGGACAAACAAATACTTTATTACCATATGTTTTATTATCTTTTGACGCATAAATTTCCTAAGACTTTTTATGGACACTTATAACTATTGATATTACTTGATTTACACTGATATATATTAATCACTACTAATGCGACATAGAAAAAGCACCCTATTTAGAGCGCTTTTTCCTTAATTCTTCGATCTCTTTTTCCTCTTCGATAAACTCTTTCATTTTCAAGTTTACCCAAGTAGAAATTTTGACTCCCTTTTTCCCAGCATACTTGCAAAATTCTTCGTATACATCCGGGTCAAGGGTGACATTCTGCCTCATCTTATTAGCCAGATAAACCACCCCCTTTAAAGGGATTATATACAATAATTTACATCTTGTCATGTTTGTATGTATTAGTGTGTATTAATGTATACTATTACACATCAATTTCCAATTACGCAGTAATAATCTGTTGTACTACTTCTCTAAGATTACCAACATTCGGCACATCTTCAATTATAATTTGTCCTGCAAGAATTAAAATAGCATAAGATTGTGCGATTCTGCTTTCAGTTGTAAATGTCATAAATAACAACTCCTTTGTAATTTTATAGAATAAATTAATTAGCGATAACACTTGAAACTACCTCGCGTAAGTTTTGAAAATTAGGTACATCAGCAATCGTTTTTAAACCATTACGAATAAGTAACACATAGTCTTGTACTAGCTTACTATTTTCATTAAACATTAAAAACCACCTCCGGTAAGCATTAACATCATTTCAAAGAGTTCTGCATTCGCTTGTGCTTGTTCCAATCTAAGCAATTCTATTTCGCTCTTTGGGTTTTGAATCTCTGCTAACTCTTTTAGCCACGCTTGATGGTCATATTGATTTAAAGCATTTTCTAATACTTCTTGATTAACTTGTGCTGATAGTTCCTCTCTTTCTTCGTCATAGCTATATTTTTCCGAATCTTTTACTGGGTCAATTCCTGCATTTTTTAATATATACCAATAATTATAATCTTTAGGACATTGAATTTTCGCCATTTTTACACCCCCTAAAACATCATGCATTCAACTGTTAATATTCTGCTTCCACCTGTGTTATTCATGACGACTAGCTTGTCGTCAATACTGTCGTAAGTCACATCTATTCCGCTAAGCGCTTTTACCGCAAATATAGAATATGAGTTTGCTGAGTTATTTGTTGTCCCGATGTGATAAAGTGCATATGAGTGACCTGTGGCGCCGGGTTGAACTCTAACGTTTAGCAACATCGCTTGATAGCTAGAAGAAAAGTAACCCGGTCTTAATTCGTTTATCGGCACAATAACATTACTTCCGACCTCAAATTCAGAACTGTCGTTAAACACAATAGGCGTAGGTCTGAAGAAATTATCGTTTTTAGTCAAATTCCTTTGAGTGTTTTTAGGTATTTTAAGTTTAGAATTACTGTCAAACATCGCAATTCGATTTGCAGTTGGTATTTCTGTAGATTCATGTATCGCAGTTTGTGCCAAATGCGCCACTTGATTTTGCCTCAAGCTATTATAATCATAAGCTGTAAAGAGCCTTCTAACCTTTGTTCCAGCGTTCCAACTTTTTGCTGGTCCTTCAAATCCTCTAGTGACATCTATTAGGTTGTTACCATCCTTGCCTAAATACAGTATTGTCTCTGCATCTTCTCCTATGGATATAGTGCAAATGTTTGGAGCATCAGGAAGAATTGAAGCGTTATCCATTGGTATGGTTGTTTGGGATGCATTTATATTTTCTGCAAGTTCTGCAGCAGGACTATTTACTTGTCCTGGGTACATTGTTATTTGTGGCATAATCTCCCTCCTATCCTAATCTTATTTTCATATCCCCAGGTAAAAACCTGGCTGGATCATCGGCTAGTATTGTCCGTGGATTCGTTAATTGACCTCTAATAAGTACATTTCCTCCGCTGGATGCATCCATGATGGCCACATAATTTACTAGTCCCCAGTCATTGTTTGCAGGTCCAAAGGCAATTTCCTCTGTATTTTCAATAATGGATTTACCACCATTTACTACCGGAGTGGTAAAGGTTATACCTGTTGCTCTACTATAACCTCCTCCTGATATCTCCACCCCTCCATTTAAAGGATCACCATTGAAAAGAGCAACACGTGGAGTAGGAGAAGTATATTGTGTTCCTCTAAAAACGTGATTTAAAAGAGCCGCCTCTAAATAAGGCGACATAGCATCTACTGTTGGCATTTTCATTCCTCCTATTCTATTTCAAACTCAATCGATAAGGCTATATTTGTTAAGGTGTTTGTACCTTGATTTTCTAATGTCAAGATTGGCGGTGTCTCTACAGTACCTGCTGTGTTTATGACAACGTTGTGTGGTTTTAATACAATTGCATTTTCTACTGTTTTCAAATCTATCGAATAAGCAAAGGGCTTACAATCAAAAATAGCTTGGGTTCTCCCAAGTCTATAAAAGTTTTCTAAATCAACTGTGCTATGCAATTTGGCCAGATAAAATTTATTTAGTTCATCATCAAATATTAGCTGTTGGTAGTGTTTAGATGAAAGCCAAGCAGCTATCTCTCTTCCTCTTAATCTTAATTCATTGTAATCCTTTCCTATATACGCAATTTCCATTGTAATTGACCTATCTTCATAGGTATTATCCCCAAAGTCATAGGTTCCGTGCCTTCCAGGTACCACAATTTTATTCTGTCTTTTCATAGGAAGGATTGGTCGATTTACCGATCTTGATATAATTTTGAAACTTGTACTGTGTACATTTCTGAATTTAAATGCTCCTGGTATCATTTCGTAACAACCCCCAATCCTCTAGTAGTTATCTTATTATCCTTTAGCTGCACCTTGCTAACCTTCTTAGATACTACTTCTCCATCTAAAGTAGTGTACATATTTAATGTCAACTCTGTAGTTCCACTATCTCCATTATCTTCAGTAATAGAATTATTGCTTTTATTATTTGTACTGGTACTTACAGAACCATCAGCAGTTAACTTGCTATTTAATCCTGCCATAGCTGCATCTACTTGTCTTGCACTATCTGCTATTCCTTCAGCCATTCCAGCACCAATCATTTTCCCAACTTGGTCCCTCATAACAGTCGATGGAGATCTTATCCCTAAAAACTTTTTGGCACCATCTAAGGCCCCTTTGGCGGCATCTACTACACTATTGGCTAGGTTTTTGGCAGCATTACTAACTCCACTGGTGATGCCCGTAATCATATCTATTCCTAACTGTCCCCATTTTATTTTTCTAAATTCGCTTACAAGAGAAGTAAATAGCCTAGGAGCAAAGGTTAGAATATTCGCTATGCCGCTTAATAATGCTTTTAAGATCGATCCTGTTATTTCTATAGTTGATTTAGTAATTAAAGGTATATTCTCAATTAGTGCTCTTGCAACTGCCATTACAATTTGTAATGCTGCATCTATGATTAATGGTAGATTTTTTACTATTACCTCTGCTATTGTTTCAACGATTTGGGGAACTCTTGCTATTAGTTCAGGTAATGCTGCAATTAAACCTTCTGCTAAGGCAATAATAGCTTCTATTGCTGCAGGTAGTAATTCCGGTAACATTTCTAGAATACCATCAATTAAAGCTAATAATACTTTTGTTCCAACCTCTAGAATCAGGGGGAGGTTTTGAAGTATAAATCCTATTATGGCAGTAATTAGATATACCACCATACTCATAAGTGGATCTATGTTAGACATAATCCCATCTATTAACCCTTGTAGTAATTGTATAGACCCATCCAACAAGGGTGGTACAAGAGTAGGTAATAAATCTACTAGTACATTTATTATACTCGTCAACATTGAAGCAACCATATCTATAGCTTCTGGGAGATATTCGCTTATCTTACTTATTCCCTCAACTAAAAATCCAGCAATTCTTTCGCCGATTGCTTCTATGTCTCCTTCCTGAAATCCATCATTCAGTATTGCTGTAACATCTCTAACTAATCCTGTTACGTCTCCCACAACGGCTTGAGCTATACCAGCAAATTGTTCTCCTACGACAATTTGTAATCCTTCATAGGCAGACCTTAGACTTCTTATTGATCCAGCCAACCCGCCCTCCATTGTGTCGGCCATCTGCTGCGCTGCTCCCTCTGCTTCCAGGATATATCCGCTTAATTCGTCAAATCTTTCTCCAGAGTTGGCAAGTAAGGCATTAACACTTTTTAAATCTACTTTGTTGAAGATATCGTTTAGTACATTTGTCTTTTCAATGTCGCTCATTCCAGCAAGAGATGCATCTAAATCTTTAAATACTTCATTTAAAGGTCTAAGATTTCCCTCTGCATCTCCTACTTCAACCCCTAGATTCTTTAATGCTCCGGCTGCTTTATTTGTAGGGGCTGTCAATGATAATATGACATTCCTTAGGGCAGTACCCCCCTCAGCTCCTTTTATTCCATTATCAGCTAAAATTCCTAGATGAGTGTTTAACTCTGCTGTGCCTCCAGCTAATATTTTGGCGGTACCTCCTACGGTAAGTATCCCTTCTCCTAGTTGGGCTATACTGGTATTAGATTTCTGGGAAGTCTTTGCCAACTCATCTACAAAGCTATCTAGCTTTTCACTTTCAAGTCCAAGGGCTGACATGCTATCTGTTACTAAGTCTGATGCATAAGCAAGATCTAACCCTCCTGCAGCCGCTAGGTTTAAAACTGTTGGTAGCGCTTCTATGGATTTTTCTACATCATAACCGGCAAGGGCTAAATAATTTAGGGCTCCAGCTGCTTCTGTGGCTGAAAACTTTGTTGTTGCCCCTGCCTCTTTTGCTGCATCTGATAGCTTATTAAAGGCCTCTTCTCCTTCTTCTCCTGTCAGTCCCATAGTAGCTTGGACTTGTTTCATGCTATCTTCATATTCAGCGAATACACCTACAGAGTTACTTACCCATTTGGTGGCTGCCGCTGTAGCTGCTACAAGGGCTGCTCCCATGACTGCAACAGATTTTATGGTTACTTCTCCTACTGCCGCTAGTCCTGTGCCAAGCTTGCTTAATGATCCTTCAAATATACTTGCCTTTTTAGACCCTTCCTCTAGGGTTTTATTGTTGTTTGAAAGTTCTCTCTCCATGTTGTTAAGATCAGCAGTCGCTTTATTAACTGCCTGTTGCCAGCCTTGAGTAACTCTATCATTTTCTCCATACTTTTCGGCAGCGGCAGTTAAACCTTTTTGCAGCTCATTTATTTTGTTTTTTTGTGCATCAATTTGCTTATTGAGCACTTCATTTTTAGCGGTTAAAGCCTGTGTGCTTTTATCACCTTTATCAAAGGCTGAAGCTACAGCAAGCATTTCGGTTCCTAGAGTTTTTACATTTGTATTTATCTGCTGTATTGCTTGCCTAAATTCCTTTTCCCCTTCTATACCTATTTTGGGACCAATATCATATGACATTTTCTCACCTGCCTTTTTACCTTTTCATAAAAAGACAGGCTTTGGCTAGCTACTTATTGTGCTGCACGCTCAGTTCTTTTATTTTCCTATTTTCAATTATTACTCTTATAATGCCGCCACACCGCATACATTTGATCTCTAAATCTGCTGAATTGGCATGAAAGAGTGTATGTTTCTTACAATGAGGACATTTGACTTTTAACATGCTCCTCATCCCTTTCTATTTCATCTTTTAGCTTTTGCATTTCAGATCTTATTTTTTTCTTAGTTTTTTCTATTTTTCTAACGGTTTTTTTCTTTGGGAGATTTTTTTGTTTTTTAAACTTTTCTATTGTCTCATTTACCTCTTTCTGAAGCTCTCTTGCGATTTGATTTGTATAGAATGCAATATATTCACAGCCACATTCTGGGCAGTAGAAAGAGTTTTTTTCTACATCATCTCTAATTTTGGTTATTTTTACTTTCATCTCAAATTCTCTATTGCATCCTCTGTCACATGTTACTAACATTTATCCTCCTTTCTCCAGTTATAGCCAGTCAGGTACTTCCTTTACCCTTCTGTATTCCTTCCCATGAATTACCCTAACGTTTGGATCATCCTCTGGCTTAAACTGAATAAATGCAAGTAGGTTGCATATATCTGTTTCATCAATATCGAATAAGGACCATTTTAGGTTTTTAGCAATAGTCCTCTTTAGATTTAAAATTGTTGCTCTATAACCAGCGGGAGAGTCATCTTCAATCTCTCCCGCGGTTAGTTTTTTTTCATTTCCCCACTGATGTTTGAGCAAAGAGCAGTAAATACCTTCATAAGCTCATCATTTTCTACATTTTCATTAAGTTCATCATAGGTGAATTGTCCTTTGAAAACAGCTACGATTACACCTCTTAAATCTTTATAAAATTCTCTAACTTCACTAATTTTCACATCACTCTTCTGTAGATTTTCTGCTCTTTCAGCGATATCAAAAATATTATCCATCATGCCGGTTTTCAGATTGCTAACAGTAAATGTTTTTGTTACTTTCCCTTTATCATCTGTAAACCTTAGAAATACTGGTTTCATTTTATTACCCTCCTGTAAAAAATAATAAGGCAGGTTTCCCCGCCCTAAGCTGCTGTTATAAATTTAATTATTATGTTGCTTAAAGATTGTCCATACACATCTTTAACATTTGCTATGATTACTACATATTCTGTATCTGCAGTTAAATTACTTGTTGGATTTATTGTAATTATTTTACCTGTAGGATTTAGGCTTAATTCTACTGCTACAACGTCAAGTGTTGCTTTATTAATCATAGTTATATTGTAACTGCTTATTTTGTTATTGAATGTCAGTGCTGGACTTATATCAATAGCTACTTCTGTCTCTTCATCTGCTGGATTACTATTAGATAATTCTAGTGCATTTGGGGCTTCTGTGGTATCTGGCGTTTGCACTTGTAGATACCACCCTGCAGGATTAAAGGCTGGATCCGTTGTATCGGCAAATATTCTTTTGAGTGGCTTCATTTCTCCATCAATTTGCCATTGCTTTGTGGTAGTAACAGCTGTAAAAGTCATTTGATAGGTTTTTACATCTATATTACTTGTCTTTGTAGTTGCTTCCTCTGTCCCACCGCTGAATGTACCTTTTAGATATTGATAATACCTATATCCGCTTTTCCCCTTATTGAATCTAAAGGATATTGCAACATCGGGTGGGTTAGGCTGCCCGTCATCATATACTCTGCCACTTATAGGATCATATTTCTTTCCAAGATATTTAGCCGCTTTTTCTGCAGGTATCCCAGCTATAGTCAAAGTTAAGGTGGTGACACCTTCGCCTATATATGTATTTGCTGGTACATTATCGTAGTACGTTGGAGTACTGTTTATCTCAGGTGCCCCTGCGATTTCAGCACTTGGAGCAAGATACTCCGGTGTTTCAGCTAAATAATTTTCAAAAGAATCTTCTAAAACTATTGCAGCATGCAGATTATCTACACCTACAAATTCTCCATACTTGTTATCCATTTTATTTCCTCCTCTTAAAGTGCATAAATTTTCATTTCTGCATCTAAAGTCTTACCCATTTCCTCTATAGCTTTCTTTTTCATCTTATTCACAGCAGGTCTTACGAAAGGTCGTTTTTTAAGCTGACTGGTTCCACTTTCCATAGCTCTAGCTTTTAATGCATTGGGAACTCCTTTACTATCATAGCCTTCAAATCCTATTTTCGTATTTGTATTTCCTAGTCTATCTACATCTGGTGGAGCTATCCCAAATGAGTCAATTAAGTCGCCGGATGATTTTTTATAATTCTTTTTGACAATTCTCTGGCCTTTTCCTACATAGCCTGGATCCCTTATATTAGCTTCAAGGTTTTTTCTAATCTCATCAGCTATAGGCCTTGCCCCTGCCATTACAACCTTCTTTGCAATTTCTGTAGAATCTTTACCTAATCTAGAAAGTTTTTTAGCATACTCTTCACCTGCATTAATTTTCATCTTCGCCATCAAACCATCTCCCATACCCATTCATAATGGATATATCCTGTATTTTCTTCATGCTGGATTGAATTTAATCTCCATGCAATATCGACAGAATTAAGCTTTTCTTGTATCTGCTTGAATACAGGATCAAATTCTGTTTTGGTATAATAATCAATCGTTCCTTGAATCACCTGAGTTGTCATACGATTATCAGCGTAACCGGAATCCCCTTGACCATCTTCTGCCCATACAATGTAATTGCCTTTTTCTTTATGAGCTTCAAAATGATATGCTGGTACTCCTATTGTCAATAATAAATCTCTTAATTCAACTAATGTCATAGGCAGCCTCCAATCTTTCAAGGGATAAATCCATGGATGGTGGATGCACATCAGGAGGATATTGTACCTGCTTAATTTTATATTGCTGTCCATCAATAGGAATAGCTATATCTTGTGTGGATATCTCTCTTCTCTGGGGAGTTCTAATTATTAAATCAATTTGCGCCTGAGATTGTTTTGCTGTCCAAAATCTCCCCATGCCTACAGTTCTCTCTTCGTACCTTAGAGAATCTGCTTTTAGTGTTAGGTCCTCTTTAGGCTTATTACCAATCTCAGCTATATTACCTACAGAATATATGTTTACTATTCCATCATTAAAGGTCTGTGTTTTCTGCTTCCTCATAGGCTTTCACCTCCAGTGCAATTTGAAGTGTCAGCAATTCATGTAAGTAATTCTTTTGAAATTCTTCTAAATCATTTGAACGGGCATATCTGCAATAATCAAAAAGTAATTCTCTTGGTTTATCTTCAATGCTATAATCCATTTCAGATCCTGCAATTCTATCAATATACTTTATACCACGGGCAATAATGCCGGAGAGTTTTTCGTCTCCGGCAGAATCTTCCCATGTTATATCAAGGTAATTGCGGACAGCCTCTAATAAGCCCTCAGGTAGTACCATATCCCCTCATCCTCTCTACTTCTTAGTTGTTGTTTTTTGCCTTTATCTCTTCTTCTGGATTTTTTTCTGACTCCTTACTTACTTTAGGATCTGTTTCTTCTCTAATTTCTTCTATAAAACCCCCTAAAGAGGTAGAGTTTATTTCCTCATACCTCTCCTCTGATATTGTGATTTCTTCCCCTGCTCTATGAAGCTTCTTTGTATTTTTATCTCTAAAGTTTCTTGTTACCTTAGCTTTCATCATGTACCCTCCCTAAAATTCTTCTTATATCTCAGGCTCCCCTCCTGGAAAATCTTCTGCATTTACTACAAATACTTGATGTGCAGCTGGCTTCAGTCCTGAAATATCTGCATAAACAAAGGCAGTATTGTCCAGAGGTTCCCCATGTCCATAAAGCTTCACGAGATATACTCTTTCATCCTCTAGGAAACGATACTCATCGGAGTATTCGATTTTACCGCTCTTTGCAGTTCCAATACCCATGAAATATCTTTTTGCTAATCCAATAATAGCTTTCCCTTGATCTATTTGAGTTGATTGAATTACATCCGTAGGAAATGGCAGCACATTATTTACATATGTACCATCAGCTGCTCTTATTGTTGTAGCCGGCATAACCTTTTGTAGATAATCGACCGGATTTACAATCATAATAACTCTTCTTACTACTCTTGATTTCTCATTAGGTCCAACCGCCATTCCTGAAAGCAATTGTCCGTAGGACACTGGATCTAAGCTATTTACCTCAACAGTTTCTTTTAATGGGTACACTCCATCTGTAACGGTTACACCTTCTCCAACTTGACGATTCATTCCTATAGGCATGTTTTTACCAGTACCGTTGATGATCCCTTCCTCTAAGCCATTTGCTATTGCCTCTCCTAAAATGATTCTTACATATCTGTCTAACCATGCAGGCCCTAAATCTAGCATAGATTTAGATACTGGTAGAAATGCAGATAGCTTGTGTAGCCCCATATTCATTTTCTTAAATCCTGAGGTTAACTCTTTCACGATCTCTGATGTAAGGGTGCTCCATGTAGCCAATTCAGTTCCATTTGTATTTACCAGGTATTCGATTAATCCACTTGTATTTTGGAAACTAATTGCATCTAAGAGTGGATGGTTTTCTGTCAAATCTTCAAACACGGCATCGATAACAGTCTTTGGCATTACTACATCAATATCTGAAAGAGCTTGCTGAGGATTACTAGTTTTCATCGCCTCAATAACTCTCTGGAAATAGTTATTTTCCTCTGATGTCAGCTGCCTTACTCCTCTACCAGCAAGAACATTTTGATCTACTGTTTGAACCATTCCTTTGGCCTCTTCCATCACGGCTTCCTGAATAGTTTCTGTGAACTCTGTGAAGGCTTGGGCAAAGGATTCTTCGTCTCCATCTTTGATAGCTTGATTTAACTTATTCATGATTTCTGCTTTCTTGGCTTGAATTAAATCTAGATTTCTCATTCCAGCAAATAATTGTAAATTAATTTTTTTCATTCTAGGCATTTTTTTCTCTCCTTTTTTTACATGAAAATTAGCGGAACAATGCCGCCATTAGGTTTTTAGGTTTATTTTGTTTTGGTGGTTCTGGATCTTTAGGTAGTACTTTTTGAACCGGTTTTTTCCCCAACTCTCTAAATTGAGCTACAATAGCCTTGTTATAATTTAGTTGTTGCTCTAATGTTTTATTCATTTGCTGAAGCATCTGCTTAGCTTCTGTCAAATCAGCTTCTTTTTCTAATAACTCATCTGCAAAACCATACTCAATACACTGTTGTGCCGTTAACCATGTCTCTGCCTCTAACAGTTCAATTAATTTTCCTTCTTCCATTTTGCCGTTAGACTTTTCTAAATAGGCTTGCCTATTCCCTTCCATGATTACGTCCAAGTCATCAGCAGCTTTTCTTAATTGTCTTGCATTGCCTACTGCTACATTCATGGCATCGTGTATCATCATCATAGTATTTTTAGGCATGATTACCCTATCTCCAGCCATAGCTATTACAGAAGCCACAGAGCAGGCGAACCCATCTATATATACAACCTTCTCTGCTGGATGCCTTCTTAGCTGACTATATATAGCTGTACCTTCAAATACACTACCTCCATAGCTGTTGATATAGATATTGATTTGTTTTGCATCAGGGTATTTGGCAAGTTCATTTCTAAAATGATTTGCTGAGGTTTCGCTTTCAACTCTTTCCCATTCCCACCAGTCAAAATAATCTCCTTTAACATCCCCGTAGATATACATATCTAGAGTATTGGGTTGTGCTGCTTGTTTAAGTTCCCAAATTCTTTTAGGAGTGCCCGCTGGTGGATTATCAGCAAATAGTTGTAGATTGATTACGAAATCTTTTCCCACTCTATTTCACCTCCTCCTATTAAATTTCCTAGCTCAAATGATGATTCTGAAATTAGTCTCATAGCCTTTTTTACTGTTTGATCCTTCATCGCTGCAACTATTAGCATTCCAGCTGCTGTATCAAGTTTGCTGATAATCGTATCTATTTTCTTATCCACCCTCACCACCTCCTTCAAGTGCTTTAAGTAATTCCTCTACACTAGAATAATTCTTTGTCATAAAGTGCTGCCATGCCCATGGTTCATTAATTGGTTCATCTCCTACTGCAATTCTTATGTCATTGATGCAGAAAGCTCCTGATGATATAAGTTTATCGATTGAAGTTGCTACTGATAGTAAGTCTATGTGCTTGATTGTCTTGGTGTCTATTTTTAGGAACGTTCCTTGCCTAAAGCCTTCATAGCCAGAGCGTTTTCTATTTATTTCTTCATGGAGCATATCGGTTAATGGATCTATGCAGAAGGTGAGATAGTTGTTGACAGCTTTTTCTGTATCAGCAAGATCTCCTCTAAGTAAAGCTGGAGGAATACAAAAAGCCCTGGCTGTGAAATCATAGATATCATCAATCATGGCTTTTATATCCCTGGTACCCTCTTGAGAATATGTTTTTGACCCTATATCTGTATATGAGTAACCATCGAAAAGTGGTAATACAGCACTATCTGCTTCAAAGAATGTTTTAAACCTCTCATTCATTAATTTTTCAAAGGTTTCCTTGAAATTGGTTTTCCCTTGTGCTACTGCATTGACATCTAATATCCCTTTGTTTCCTCTAGATTTTTGGTAACTTTTCTGGCTATAGGTTATTAGCTTTCCATAACTCTCGTACATGGCATTAATGAGCTTTCGAATGTCTTTGTTATTGAGTTTAAAATATAATACATCACTCATAAGAAATGTTTTATTAAATGTAAAATCTCCTACTGTTACCTGGGTAAATTGATTATCAAATAATGCATATTCTTTTTTAGAAAACGAATCAGCTACAAGCAGCTGTCCTCTATTTTCAATAATCAGACACTCGTTGTTTTCATAGAGCTTACTTATCCATTTATGAATAAATTGACTTGAATTTTCATTCCGATTAGGCTCAACATTCCAAAGATAATATTCTTTACCTTTTTCTTCTTTTTTACGAAGATATGTCTTAAATTCACATTTACTTATTGAATTTGCTATAAGATTTACTGCAGTATAAAATGCAAGATTCCTTACATAAAGCTCCGCAGCTAGATTAAAAAAATCTGATTCATCTATGGAAAAGTCAAGGATTTCTCCACTACTTAATTTTGATTTTATCCATGTAAGCAATCCCAAGTTTTCACCTCCCTCCAGCTTAGTATGTATATACATCTACATCTGGGGTTTCTGCAGAACCTCCATCACCTAGTAGGTCCTCTATTACCATTGAATGAACTAAGGCCATGAAAGGATCTGTTTTCCTGCTCTTAGCCTCTATTTTCCCGTAATAAAAGTTCCCGGTATCGGTTCCTTGTTTTTTTCCTGATGCTAGTACCTTTGTATTATTTGTGGCCCATCTAAGGGGCGGTTCATTTCCCCATACAAAATATTGTTTTAAAAAACATCTTTCTATCACTGGTTGTGTTCGCATTATATCCGAAGGCCTAACAAGCTTAACGTTTTTATATTCTGCTGCATCAAAACCAATTTTTTTAAGAGAATTTGAAACAATAGCATACTTATGGTTGTCTAATGCTATGCCAACTATATTGTATTTTGCAGCCTGCTCCTCTATATATTCTGCTAATAGATCAGGATGGATTTCCACATCATCGACTAATGTTAATCTCCCTTCATCAGCCCATTGTCTCCAGGGCACCTTCAATCTTTTTAAGTCTGCAGATTGTAAGCATAGCCATGAATGACTTATATCATATCTTATATCTCCTTCTCTAAAATGGAGATTCACAGAAGCAAGGTCGTTTATCTTAGCATAATCTAATCCAACGGTACAGGATCTTCCTTTCAAATCAGGAATTTTTTTATTTGTAGCAGCTATGTTTTCCCATTCTGTTACAGCAACTTCTTTGTTTGATTTTGGCCAATTCATTCTTTTTGTGTAGAATTCTTGCTCTACACTTGGTTTATATTTCATTGTGACAAATTCTTTATCCATTTCTTTCTGCAGAACAGGGAAAAATCTTAATGATGGATTGGCTTTATGCCACATTTTCGGATCGATGGCCTCTTCTTCTTTATCAATTTTATAGATTAAAGGTACCAACCCTATATCTTTTATTATCCCTTTTAACACATCTGCCGCTATTGATAATTCATCATCCAGTACACCTTCTCTAATATGTCCATTTGTTGAAATTTTAAAGGTTCTAGAATGTTTTCTTTTCCCAAATCCACTTGTAAACACATTGATAATTGCATAGTCTTCATATTCGTGGATTTCATCAAATATTAAACAAGCAGTTCTTTTTCCATCCTTGGTCCTTGCATTTGATGTGTTAAATTTAATATAAGACTTTGTTTTTAGGTTTTTAATGATTTCTTTAGTCTTATAAAAAAATTTCTTAGATTTCTGCCAAGTTCTCTCCAGCATTTCATAAATGTCATTGAAGGATGTCTCTGCCTGATCTTCGCTGTTGGCCACGATGTCAACATTGTAACCCTTAACTCCATGATAATGAGTAGTAATGTACCATGCTATAGCAGATATAAATCCATTCTTTCCATTTCCTCTACCCATCACTATTAGAAATTCATCGAATACAACAGTATCATTTGATTTGTTGTAGCAATGAATTAAGGCAATAATAAAAAGCTCCCAGTCCAGCAGCTCCATTTCAAAATATCGTTCTATTAGTTCTACAGCCTTTTCAATTTTGGCAGTGTCTATAAATACATCTGAGTTATTTAGCTTGTATTCAATATAATCCATTGCCAACTTTAGTTCTTTTGATGAGGGTATAAGTCCATTTCTTATGGCATCCATGTAGGAATCTATGTAGGGATGATAGTTACATTTCCTCATCATCCTCACCGCCTGTTTGTGCAGGCTTAATGCCTAGCTCTGATAAAAGTTTTAGCATCTGTGCATTAACTTTGATACGTTGTTCAATGCTGTCATTTTTCTTTACTCCAGATTGTCCTCCACCGTTGTTGTATTTTATATTTACTCCACGTTGCTGGATATCATCCACTAGCAAACATTTTGTAACCCACATATCCATGTAGTCATTTACTAGATCGGTGTAGTATTTTCCGACTGTGCCAGTACGCTCTAGCTGATCAAGTAAATCTTGCTTAATTTCAGCGTATGAACTAGAGTTTAAATATTTTTTTGTTTTTGCATTAGCCGCCATACCCCCACCCCCCGTCATGTGAGATTTTGAAAAATTTCTTTTGTCTACCCCCAGCCGAGTCAAGAAGGTCTGAATTAAAATGCGATCTTTTTTGACCGGGGGTATTATTTTAATGCATCAAGTTTGACCATCAGTAACATAAACCGTCCAAGAGCATTTTCTATTTCTTCTGTGTTTCCATTTTCGATTGCTTTCGCTACTAAATCACTTGTATCTCTTAATTTCTTAAAGAATTCTATTTGTTCCATTTTCTTACCACCTCTCTTCTGTTAATAGCTTCTTTTTCTTCCTCTGCCTATGATCATGTTCTTCTTCATGGCAATTGTGACAAAGCGGAATAAGATTTTTATATTCTTTGCCCTGGAATATATATGTTTTACTAAGTGCCAATCTTGGATGTTTCTTCACGTATTGCACGTGATGGACATGCGTTGCTTTTTTATAAAATCCTCTTTCCTTACACTTTTGGCATTCATATTTATGATCCTTTAATATTTCTTCTCTAAGATTTAACCAATAGCTCGATGTATAAAATGCATGTAGATTATTTGTGTTGATTAAGTTTTGAATTCATTGCCCTACTTCAATTGCATTTTGTGTGTTTATTTTTATTTCTCCCACCTCTTTTATTTGATTTTCCCATCCCGCTTTTTGTATGAATTATGTGTCATACAGTCTTTAGTTCCTTCGAATTTTTTCTCTATAAAAATGTCTATGTCCTCACACCCATTAATTTCACAACAGTCAGAACAGAACACTTGGGATATGCATACTATTTTCCTATTATGAAATTTAGCTTTAACTTTATACTTTTCTATTCTGATCACCTCCAAAATTTAAAATATAAAATAAAAATAAAAACCCCATTCAACTGAACAGGGTTTTCTAATAAAGGGGGACGGGTTATATCTTTCCTTAATACCATATTAACACATGTAAAACGGACATATCGGGACAACTTTAGTTTTTGCCTAAAAATCTTTCTACTCTTTTTCGTAGGCTTTCAGCTTTATTGCCCCCACCTATGTATGCTGCTACTTGCTCCCAACTCAATCCTTTTACATATTTAAGTATCAATATCTGTCTAGTAAGACTATCCTCTACCCCTTCTATAAATTCATTTATCTCCTCAAGCAATATTTCCAATTCCGTTAGTCTTTGCCGCAACTTTTTCTCATACTTTTTTCGTTTACGGTTATAGTATTTTTTATCTATCCCGTGTATAGTTATCTCGTGAAGTATGTATGGATGACCTAACGTTGAACCCTTCACTTTGTCAGAAGTCATTTGAGGCTCCATACTAGCTATTTGTTTTTTTAGCATTTCTATTTCGCTATGTAATCCTTTTATCTGTTGAAGTTTTTTCTTCGTCATTGCTACACCCCCATTATGCCCCATTGCCTATCCTTAGCTCTTTTACATGATATTCCTCTATTATGTATCCATTTACTTGTACAAAACATCTAGCTCCCACGTTTGTATAGTACTTAACCTTCTTTCCTGTTTTTCTAACTCTTATATATTTTATACACTTGCTGCAGTAGGATCTATTTCCAATGATGATTAGCCCTGTAGTACTTCTGAACGACCTTTTACAGCAAGAACACTTTAGTATACTCACTGGATCACCTTCTTAACTTATCATCTTTTTTATCTCTTCTAGTTCCTGAATAATAGCTCCTAAGGTGTCTTTGCATATCAGTGCGTTATGAAATCCTTCCTCTATGATGATGCCATTTTTCTTGATGCTGTAGTGGGTTCCTGTGAGCTTTCCTATGAATATCTTCTGTAAGACTGTATCCTTTTCTTCTTTTTCTTCTTGGTTTTGTTCCTCTGCTATTTTTTGTGCCTCTTGTTTTTTAATATCCTCTACCTCTACGTTTTTCTCACTTTCAGCCTTGTCTTGACTCTCTCTATATTTGCCAATGTAATTTTGAGCGGTTGACCAGGATACACCTGTTTCCTTCATTATTTGTCTTGCTGTCATATCTGTGTTTTGTGCCAGTTCTTTTACCTTCTCATAAACCTCTGGATCCTTCTTTACCCTTGCCACTTCATCCTCCCCTTTCTTGATTAGTTTTGCTTGTCCGTTCAATAACTTGTATTTTTCAATTGTTACAGGGTAACCTTTGCTCTTTTCTCTCATAGTTATATAACTTTCATATTCCTGCAGTATAATACAGTCCAGCGTCTGTTTGCCTTCCTGCAGCTGATACTCTTGTCCCTCTCGATAAGTTTCATCCTTACCCTGTAACCATTGGATGCAATCTGCTACATTCTTATATTCCTTTGTCCGAAGCTTGGCAGCACTATTGTCTATAGCAATATACATACCTTTAACACCATCAAATGTGAAAAACTTCCCCTGAGGTTGTCTGCTTTTTATAATTTCTTCCACATGGTTTTCTTTTATTTCCTTGATCTCCATAGCTCCCTGCCTTCTTTATTTAAAAATAGTTTCTACTTTCATCTTTAACTCCTTATAATGCTTTGCTTCTATGCGTGATATATATGATTGAGATAAATTAAATCTTTTGGCTATCTCTACTTGACTCATTCCGCTTTGCCTAAGCTTTATAATCTCTTGATGTTTTTTATTTTTCTTTAAAATTAGTTTATCTGATACCTCTATGATTGTTTCTAGTAGAACCTTTTCCATGTAGTCTTCCTCTAAGTTCATATCACTGGGTATAATGTCATGAGTTGCTGTGCTGCTACCATCTTGAGGATTGATGATCTTTTTGTCTAAATAAACTTGAATTCTACCATAATCTTTGTCTTTTCTGAAATACATGAATACTTCATTGGTCATGCATCTAATGGCATAAGTATTAAATTTTGCTTTTTTATCTGGATCAAAGGTTTCTACTGCTTTAGTTAAACCGATACAAGCTACTTGAAATACATCATCATCATCTTTTTTATACTTGTTTCCCACATATGAAGCTAACCTAAGATTATGTTTAATCAGCCTGGCTTTTATGGATGTACTTCTTGTTTCTCTATACTCCCGGAATAATCTTAAAAGTTCACTTTCTTCTAATACTTGAGGATACTTTATCGATAACATTTCCCTATCCCCCCTTTTTTTCTGTTGTTTCAATTAATCACTAAGCTTCAAGCTTATACTTTATGGCCTGTGCCCGTTCAATGTTAATTTTGCCTTTTGATGAGACTGAGATTTTAGCCTTGGTTACACTGTTAATTTCTATGGTACATCCTCTAATAAATTGATTAGATATTAACTCAACAACTCTATTCATCAGATTGTGAATTTCTTCTTTTGGAATAGGACTAAGGCCCATTTCTGTTGCATTTTCTCCGAAGAGCTGCACGATCCTCTGTTTTGCCCTTTCTATTTCAAGTTCTTTATCTGCTTCCATCTTTGCTTGTGGGCATTTGCAGAATTTAGTTGCCATTTTATTTTTTTCTTCTGGTGTAGCCTCTTTGGGGTAATCTAACATAATTCCTTCACCGCAATAATAACAGTGTCCGAAATCGTTCATTGTTAGGACCTCTCTTTCTTTAATAATTTTAAAGATGCTATTTCACGTAAATCTTGAAATACGTCACTAAATAGCTTCTCTTAGTCCTTCCTCGCATAACTCTTGTAGGTTAGCTCTTACTAAAGCTTTTACCAATGGTGGCGGTACTGCATTTCCGCATCTTGCTACTTGATGTGTTTTAGGATAGCTTTTACCTGTATAATCATGATCTATTATGTAGTCCTTAGGGAATCCTTGAGCTGCAAATAGTTCATGAGGTTGTAACATTCTCATCCCAATGTCTACTATTTGGTAATCTTCACCTTTTATAGTTACAAGACCAAACCTGTCTTTTGTAGTTATAGTGTGAAGTGGTTCATTTAATTTCTGTCCTATATCTGCTCCATAGTATTTTAGTAAAAACGCTGTAACTAAGTTTGATTTATCAACTGTTGTTACTGTTCCTAATGGATCATCTAATTTATGACCTATGGAACTTTTGAATTGTCTTGCAATAAAAGCTGTAACTAAACCAAACCTATTAGATGTATCCAGCGTGTGTAATGGATTGTCTAAGCTTAATCCTCTGACTTCTCCTGGTTGAGTTTCAGAATGATAGCTTGTTAGAAATGGAGTTACAAGCAAATGTTCAGCTTTAGTTGTTATAGTTGTAAGTGGCTGATCTAATGCATACTGTAATCCGTCACCAGCGAAGCCTGTTTGTCCGATTCTTACTATAAATGGATTAGGATTGTCTATTACAAACTTTTGAAATCCTTTTGCTATTCTTTTAAGTGTGTTCTCTGCTAGTGGTTTCTTTCTGGTGAATATACTAGGACATGGAATACTCCAATCAATTATTTCTGCTGCTGTTCTCCATGGTTTCGATAGTCCACATCTAACTTCAATCTGTTCTGGATCTCCATGCGTAGGCTCTGGCCATGTTATTGGTTTTCCATCACACCTTGCAATCATAAAGAATCTTTTTCTGGTAGTTGGTGCTCCATAGTCACAAGCTTTTAACTCTCTAAATTCTACTTTGTAACCTTGTTTTTCTAATGCTTTTATAAAGAGCTCAAATGTCTCACCTTTCTTATTAGGGTCCGGATATAAATTTCCATCCTTATCTTCTTTCAAAGGTCCCCAAGTTTTAAACTCTTCTACATTTTCAAGCATTATCACTCGTGGTTTAACTAACTTCGCCCATTTTACAGCTACCCATGCAAGACCTCGTATATTTTTATTTACTGGCTTACTTCCTTTAGCCTTTGAAAAATGCTTACAATCAGGAGAAAACCACGCTAATGCAACTTTATTACCTCCTACTGCTTTTACCGGATCTACTTCCCAAACTGATTCGCAATAATGCTTTGTTGCTGGATGGTTAGTTTTATGCATCAGTATGGCTGCTGGATCATGATTTATTGCTATATCTACCGATCGACCTACAGCTAACTCAATTCCTGTACTAGCACCTCCTCCGCCTGCGAAATTATCTATAATTAATTCTTTCAAAGTTCTCCCTCCAATCTCCGCAACCAATGTTGCGTATAATATAAAAAATGCGACACTAAACTATCCCATAAAACTTCTTGATTTCATCAAAATCTTTTCTATCTTGCAAA
The DNA here is from genome assembly GCF_001042715.1 of Clostridium aceticum. NCBI lineage: Bacteria > Bacillati > Bacillota > Clostridia > Peptostreptococcales > Natronincolaceae > Andreesenella > Andreesenella acetica. The sequence goes on from NZ_CP009687.1 coordinate 3,387,716, forward strand.
TCTTCAATATGACATAAATACTCGTGTTCCTCTCTGTTGTCATCATCCATATCATACTTAATTCTTGAAAATTCTCCTGTTTCTGCATCATATATTGGCAATGTATAAGCATCATAGGCTGGATAAGGCAGATAAACAACATTCCCATCAATGATATAACTCTCGCATTTCAATAACCCCGTAATAGGACACTCCAATGGTGCTTCTTCTATGAGTTTTTTAACATCTAACATTCTAAGCCCCTCCCTTCTTGAAATGTGACTAACCAAGTCTTTTAATTTCCACATTTTCAAGGCTCACAAAATCCTCATATCCTCCAAATATATTAGATTTAGCTGAAGCACAATAGACCCTGTTTTCCTTTATAACTGCTCTTCCCGTTACTATTTCACCCTTAGAAAATACAGTGACTGCTTTTCCCCAATTATCTGATTTTTGAGATTTTTTAAAGGTTATCTCTACTTCTTCATCCATCTTTCTGCAATCTTGATTCTCTTTACAGAGATCACACGCTCCGCAACCTTTAAACTCGCCTATAATTAATTTATCCAATTAAAATTCTCCTTTCTTGTTGCATGTTCTAAAAACTACGACTCATTGTGAGGGCCTATAATAACCATCTTTTCATTATCTGGAACTCCATCTCTATCAACACATGGAAATAAATCATATCCCTCCCATTCAAATACAATTCCTGTTATCGCTACTTTTGAAGTACCCGCTATAAAATCAGGATGATTAACAACCCTTCTAATAACCGTTTTTTCCTTGACTTTAAATCTTCTAACAGAACCATCATCAAGTTTCAATTCTGTCTCGTGACCTACACATATTTCTAATCCATTAGCATCTACTAAACCTGTACCTTTCACGTGTATTCCCCCTTATCTAGAAACTACGTCGCTTCTTTCATCCTCAGTTTATAATTTTTTATCCTTGCATATGTGGCTTGATCCGACAGGCCATACATCGCACCAATATCTTTATAAGTGACTTTTAACCCTCTTAACTTGATCATTTTTTTAATGTCCTCGTCCGTGATGTCTTTTCTTACAATGCAAAATTTCTCTTTATCTTGTAAAACACTTCGTTGTTTAGTTCTTCTGTAAAAAGGATCATCCAATGCCTTATCCAAAATCTTAAACGCAGCTTCTGGATTATCTATCCCGAACCTAAGAGCTATTAATAGAGCTGCATAATTCTCTAAAAGATCACTGTCTAACATATATCCTCTATCCTCCCTAATCTTCGTGAATCTGTAACATTTTTCTAAAGTTCCAGCCTCTTCTTGAAAGCTTTGTTAAATGTTGATCTACTACCTGTTTTAAAATTTGCGGATGTTTTTCCATTACTTTTTCAATGATGCCAATACATACTTGCATAACATCTAATGCTTCTCCCATTGCATCCGCCGCCGCTTTTTCTGGAGTTTTTATATTTGTTTCATGCTGTTCAATATAATCTAAAATCTCTACTACAGTAGTTAGTTCTTTTGATTCTTCCTTCAATTTTTCTATATGTATTATCCAATTATCATCTTTTTCGAGAACCGGTAATTTAACATCAAACATGACTTTCCTCCCTGGGCACCATCTGTGCTCTGTAATGAAAAACTATGCTTTATTCAATGCAGCTAAATAATCTAACACGATCCCTTGCCTGGATCTAACCTCTAGCATTTTTTCTACTGGAATATAATTGTATCCATGCTTTCTTTTATTTCTCTGCCATCTATCCCAGTGGTTTATCACAACTTCACCTTTTATGTAAAACCGCTTATCACGTGGTAGGATGTAGCATAATATAAATGTGATTTCTCCTACCTCTATGGCTTTTTTCATGTACTCTATTTGATGAGCTTCTATGTTTTGTAAAGGCAGCCCCTTTTCTTCTGTTGTCTCTTTACAATCAAATGAAATAGAAATTCCTCCTGATACGGTACCTCTGAAGTCTAATGTACTTTTTCCCTCAGGAAATGCTGATATTATTTTCTTGCCTTCTCTAAGTACTTTCCACGGAGTACTGATCTTTTGTATTAAGGCAATTCCTCTTTCTTTGTATTGATGATTTGCCATCATAACTTCTCTTTCAAAGAACATTCCTTTATTGGCCATACAATAATTTTTCAATCTTATGCCCTCCTCTGGCTAATGAGTTACCTCTTGATCCTTTGGTCTGTAATATTCTGTTTTTGTGCAGTATTCATTAGCTTTCTTGGTCTCATTAGTGACAAAACATTTTCCTATGGTTGGTACCAGTTGACCTTTGTTGAAAAAATTACAACCTCCACAATTTTTACTGACTTGACTCATTATTTTTACCTCCTTTTTTTATATTTTCAGCCTTCTCATTTTCACGTATATATGAATCCCAGCTGTGATTTCATTTACCTCTACCTTACAAGAGTTCAAAATGTACCCTGGATATAGCTTAGAGAAAAATTCTTTATCCTCTGGATTTCTTGCTATTTCTTCTATTTTTCTCTTGCTTTTATATCTACTATCGCTCACATCAACTGTTGGTTGCTTCAAGTTCTTTGATTGAGTCCATCTTTTATTTCCTCTAGGATCCTTGGATATATACCTAGCTAATCCTTCATAACCAAACTCATCTGCTTTTAATCTATCTGCATTGGCTCTTCCTTTTCCCCAAAGCTCCTCTACTTTATCTCTATCCATATCACCGCTCATTACGATATGATGATGAAGTCTAACTGCTTTTCCTTCTTCCTCTTTTTCTCTGTACTCAATTACTGCTATGTATTTTAATAAAGGTAATCCACTTTTCTTTCTGTAATGTTTTATTCTTCTGATATAATTTGCTACATCTTTTCTTGCTTCTTTTTCACTTTGTGGTAATTCCTTTTCTGTATATGTAAGGTGAACTGCTAGATCAGCATTTGTAAAATTTGTATTCAGTAATCTGATTAAATGTTTCACAGCATTTTTGTTATTTAGATTTTTTTGTTTTGGTACTGTTAGCTTCTTCTTTTTTGCTCTAGGCTGCTTTTTCTGTTTTTTTGAAATAGGATATATTTCTACTTCAAATATTTCTCCTGAAGATATTTTTTTCTCTCTGTATGGCATCTCTTTTCCCGTCCCCTTTTTGGTCCCCCCATAATCCCTTTATGGATATAGGAAAAATAGAATTTATTGTTTATTGAATTTATTTCTTAACTATTAATCTCTCCCTTGTTTTTTATTATCGTTGAGATGTTAATACCTATTACGAGGCCGAAAAGACCTGCATGTTTTTTATTAAAAAGCACATTACGCTTATTTGGTCTGAGAGTGTAATGTGCTTTTATATGTTTTTTTGCTTATAACTTTTATCTTCAATGATTTCACAATCCTTAAAGTCCACCATGTATAGACCATTTTTGTTCTTGTAATTTGTTAAGTAATTTTCTCTCCATATTCCAACCACCTCAAGAACGCTTCCGATGGAAGCTGCATACCAGTAGGTTGGTTCTGAGGATTTAATTATTTTAATTTTGCTTGGTAATTTTTTCATATATTCTTAAGCCTTTTCTCTTTACTCTGTTTCTGATAGATACATCATACTGTTTCTTTTTTAACCACTTGTGAAATTAAATCAGGAAAGGTTTCTTTGAATTCTTCTTCCTCCCATAAGGTGAAGAACTCAATTTCTTGGATCATAATACTGGCTCGAATGGGATATTTATTCGTGCCATCACTTACTAATCTCACTGGGTATTCTAAAATCAACTCTTTGAAATATGCTTTGGCACAATGTACCCTATCGTTTAAAGCATCAATTGATATAATCAGGTTTTCTTTATATGCATTAACAAATTTCTGTCGAGTTTCTAGGACCGTTTGTAGTTTATCCATTGATAAATTCCTCCTGATCTGTTAAAATACGATTAATAGTGTTTTTAAAAGCCCTTTTTCGCTTGGTGGTGATGGGGGCTTTTTTCTTGCAGAAAATCCATGTTGCTACACTGAACCATACTGGGGATGTCCAAAATATTAGCAGTAAAAATCTTGCGTAAGCGTTAGCCTGTCCCCACATTTGAAACATAGTATCACCCCTCCGCCTTGCCTATGGCATCTAGGCAGGTAGTACATATTGGCTTTCCCAATACTAGCTTTAGATCTTCTTTGTTACTACAGAAAATACATTGTCTTTGAAACTTTTGAATAATGATCTTTTCATCTTCAACATAAAACTCTACTGGATCTCCTTCTTTTATGCCTAAGTTTTTTCTAGTTTCCTTAGGTATTACCAATCTGCCTAAATCATCAATTTTCCTTACAATTCCTGTTGATTTCATTGCAATCCCTCCCCTTTTTTATCGAAAGTTCTAGTTTTTTTACTCTGCCTATGTACAAACACCATTTCCTCAGAAGTGTTTTTTACAGATAGCCAATTTTGTGGATTTAGCCCCTTGGATGCTAAAAATAGCTTCTGTTTTTTAGTTAGCCGCTTTCCATGTTTCAACTAATTTCCCCCCTCTTTTTCTTTTTGATGTTGCTTTATGAGGTGACACCTCCTTCCTCTTGATCGATTTTTTTAACATTAAAGGGATCTGTTAGATCGTAACCTTCATATTTTTCTAAAAATTCTATTAGCGTTTTTTTTCTTATCTTCATGCTGCCGAGTTTCAACCTGGGGAGCAGTCCTGCCTTTATTAACTCATATACATATGCAGGGTTGGTTTTAATTAACTTAGCCACTTCTGGTACCGTATAAAGAATATCTTCCATTGTTTTTACCTTCCTTTCTAAATTTCTTGTCCACCTCTTTTTTCAATGGTAAAATGTACCTATGAAAGGAGGGGCTATTAAATGAACTTAGATTTTTCAGTCTTTTTAAACCCATCTGTTATTTTACTTGTTGGTATACTCACATATCTTGTAACTAAAAATTCAAACAGGCATAGTGTTGCCCGTGATAGATTAATAAGTGCCTATCATCCCATATTTATAGCGATTGAACCCTATCTTTATAAAGATGTAAATGTAAAGTTTGCATTGGAGTTTATTGACAAATTTAATACCATCAATGAAAATTTCTCATTGTATATCTATCCATCTTTACGTTATAGGGTAATACTTTTACACGAATCGATCTTACATAATCACCCCTCAGAGGTAATGAATGAACACTGGAGGATTATCTGTAATTACATTGATGCGGAGTATGACGATCTATGCAAACTTGCACACATGCCCCTAAGAAGTACCGCCTATCGTATTAACTGTGATCAGTATTATAATAAGCTTGAATTGCTTTTCGCTATAATTAAGCTTCATCTCCCCACGTTGTTCTTTTTTCTGTTGTTATTTGCTTCTTTTATATATTCAAGCAAACCATAGATTTTTTATTGCAATCAGTATAGATATTAATCCAATAAGTATAAGCATAGTTCGCTCCTCTCTGCCTGCCCTAACAATTAAAGAAACTATCAATATAAACACAAAAATTATCCAAATTGCTAGGGCTACCATTTTTTCCATCCCCGCTCACCTCCTCTCACATTATTTGCCCCCCTTTGCCACAAAACTTTAAACTACATCTCTTGAAGCGATACACTCATCTTGTCCCCCACTATAATAAGTGGTAAAATACCCCTAAAGGGGGTGTAAATAATGAGTAATTTTGAGCTTAACAATGAGCAAACATCCTTGCTAATATTTGCCTTAAATTTGTTCATTTCTAATAATATTGAAGGCATATCTGTTGAAAGAAAGCAGATTAAAAATGATCTTGCTATCTCTGCGGGTAAGAAATTATCTGCACACCAGAATAACTTTAATGCCGAAGATATTAAAATCATGGTTTCTTCTCTTCGGTATTTTGAAAGCGTTATAGAAGGCACTAGTTCAGTTTCTGAAGAATTTAAATTAGATCAAGCTACTTCCAAATATCTTTCTCTAATTAAAGATATAATGGATATTATTGAATCTGCTTTAAATTCTCAAGGCTATTCTCTTTACCCCGAATAACTAATTTTCACTTGTATGTCTGTATGTTCGCTAAAATCTGAAGACAGTAATCTTATAAGATGCTGTCTTATTTCTTTTTGCTCCTCACTTGGCGATTGTTTTTCTATCATTTCTTTTTTATCTTCTCTAATCTTATTCATTCTTTCTACAAACGCTTCTATTTCTAACTTGGCTACTTCTTCTTTTGTAAGTTCTTCTGGTATTTTTACCACTCCCCTCTCACCTCCTCCCACATCGTTTGCCCCCTTTTGCCACAAAACTTTAAACTACATCTCTTGAAGCGACACGCTCATCTTGTCCCCCTCTATAATAAGTGGTAAAATACCCCTAAAGGGGGTGAATACTTAATGTATACTTTAGAACGTCCAGAAGATTTGTCTGATAATGCTTGGAAAATGATGCAAGCTGTCTATGAAAATTATGAAAAAAATGATAGTAAAGAATTTGAAGATTTTAGTCAGTTTAATTTTTCTGCTGAAGAACTGGATCGGTGTTGTAAAGAACTTGATGATAAAAGTTATGTTTTTTGGGAACGTCCAAGCACTGGTGAAATGTATCTATATATGCTTACAAAAATCCTTCCCTATGCCAAACTTCATCGAAGCATATAATCAATAAACTTTTGTCCTTGGTCAGTTGTTTCTACGTATATGAGGAATGACTGATCGAATTCTTTTTCAATATCAAGATCAATCTTTCGATTAATCAAAATATGATGATGAAGTTTCATTTGTTTATTTATCTCTGTCGCTGTAAAAATTTTGATGCCTTGCTTTTTCTCTAGTACGCTTATAATTCTCTTGATAACTTCCAGAAAATTATCTAACCCTTTTTCTGTCATATCTTTTGGAGCCAAAGTAATTATTGTACTTTGATCCATCCCCTCTCACCTCCTCTCACATTGATTGCCCCTTTTGCCACAAAACTTTAAACTACATCTCTATATGTAGATATTTTGCGTTTACGTAATTTTTTCAGCAAAAAAAATTTCTGTAGGATTTTTAATATCAAGGTGCTCACATAATAGTTGAATCTCATTTCTATAAAAATCACTTTCACCATTCATTTTCCTATATAACGTAGTTAAGTTTATATCTAGCAAATCAGCGATGTCTTTAAGCGACTTTCCAGACAAGAGCACTTGTGCTCTAAATTTTTTTTTATCAAACATTATAAAACCACCTCCTTTTTTGCGTTTACGTAATTTTATAATAATGCAAGCTAACTATATTGTCAATACGTAAACGCAATTTTTTTGTAAAATTTTAAAAAATATATTGCAAATACGCAAATTATTTGATATAGTATTCCTAGAAATTGGAAGGTAGGTGTATTATGGATTTTAAAGACAAGGTTAAAAATAGACGCCTCGAATTAGGCTTAACACTTGAGGAAGTTGCAAAAATTGTAGGTGTTAGTGCTCCTACTATACAAAGATATGAGACTGGAGAAATTAAAAATATTCGTAGAGATAAAATCAAGCTATTAGCAGATGCGCTTCAAGTTTCTCCTGCATACTTGATGGATTGGGATGAGTTAACTGATAAAAATAAAATAAATAAGAAATCAAATCTTGACGATGACGATGTTTTCACCAGGGCGGCTCATAAAGTAGGTCATGATGGACCTCTTACAGAAGAAGAAAAGGAAAAGATAGCTCTCGCTATTAAGATAGCTTTAATGAAAAACAAAGAATAGAAGGAGTTCTATTTACGATATGTTATCAGATAGAGTTAAAAAATTAAAAAAAGAAAAGAAATTAACAAATGAAGAACTTGCTTTAAAATCTGGTATTCCAATTGGTACTTTAAATAAAATATTGAACGGTACTACAATAGACCCAAAACTCTCTACAGCAACTACTTTAGCTAAAGCTTTGGATTGCACCATAGATTATTTAGTATATGAAGAAGTTCCTGAAATCGGAGGGAATCAAATGGCTGAAAAACCAATGGTAAATAAAATAAAATTTGCGGAACGCCTAAAAAGATTAATGGAAGCCTCTAGCGAAACAGTATATTCCATTGCTGAAATAGTTCATTTAAGTGCTCCAACTATATCTAGATACTTAAATGCAGAAATGGCTGCCAAAATAACAACTATAGAAGCAATAGCTAGACATTTCAGAGTAAACCCAGTATGGTTATTAGGATATGATGTTCCAGAAAGACTCGTTGAAGAAAAGCAAGCAAATTCCCAAGATGATAATGACGATATTTTCACCAGAGCGGCTCATAAAGTAGGTCATGATGGACCTCTTACAGAAGAAGAAAAGGAAAAGATAGCTCTCGCTATTAAGATAGCTTTAATGAAAAACAAAGAATAGCAGGTGATATCATGAATTTATATGAGAAAAAACTATCAGAAATTACTACAAAAGTGTTTGTTGATGATATGGCAGACCTTCCCCTTGGAACTAAAGGATATTATACAAATGAGCATAAAATAGATTTAATTTTGCTTAGCCGATATCTCTCAACAACTGCTGAAAAGTTATGTACCCTTATTGAAGAGATAGGCCACTATCATACAACCTTTGGTGATATAACAGATCAGGCGAAGGTTGAAAATCGAAAACAAGAAATCAAAGCCCGCCGCTGGGCATACAGAAAATTGGTAGGTATAACAGATTTGATACAAGCCTCAAAGCAAGGGATTCGTAATAGACATGAATTAGCGGAATTTTTAGGTGTTACAGAAGAGTTTTTAAATGATGCTTTGCTATATTATAAAGATAAATATGGATTATTTTATGAAATTGATAATTACATAGTCTATTTTGAGCCTTTAGGGGTCATAGAAAAATTTTTTTAGCGTAGCTACCGAACATACGTTCATTTGAAAGGAGGTATTTTGTGACAATAATAAATGTTTCAAAAGAAAACGCAGGGACAATAAGATTAATAAATCAAGACAATTTATTTAAAGAGGTGCAGATTTACGAGTATAAAAACTTAAGAATTATTTATTGTGTAACAACTTACAACGCTTTACACATTAGTGCGTCCACGCCTTTTGGTCCTGCTAGTAAAAAGGATTTAGTAAATATTTTTAAAAAGCTGACTGATAAGCCTATTAGTGATTTTCAGTTTATGCTAACCAGTAGAGCTGCTTATTTACTGGAACAGGTGCCAGAATTTGCAGATTAAATAAGAAAGGAATGATTTTACTATGGAAGGTCATGTAAGAAAGAGAGGTGCAAAGTGGTACTACAGCTTCGAGGCCGCTAACGTTGATGGTAAAAGAAAAAGAATAGAAAGAGTAGGTGGTAGAACCAAAAAAGAAGCTGAGGCAGCCTTGAGAAAAGCTATAGAAGAATATGAAAATACAGGGTTACACTTTGAACCAACAGAAACTTCTGTTGCTGACTATATGGACTATTGGTTTAAAAATTATGTTGAGGTGAATTGCAAATATAACACAAAGACTAGCTATGAAGGTATCATCAGAAATCACATTAAACCTTCACTTGGTATCTATAAGTTAAAGTCATTGACCCCTGCTATACTGCAAGAGTTTGTAAACAATAAATATTTAACTGGATTAAGTAAAAATCATCTTACAAATATCATGGCGGTATTAAACGGATCTTTAAAATATGCGGTGCATCCATGCGAATTTATTAAAACTAATCCAATGCAATATGTTAAATATCCAAAGTATGAACATTCTAAGACTGATATAGACCATAAGGTAATTACCGATAATGAACTAGAAAAAATACTAGAAAGATTTCCACCAGAGACACCTTACTACATGCCTATTATGATAGGATATTATACGGGCTGCAGGATCGGTGAAGTCATGGGGCTAACGTGGGAGGATATAGACCTGGAAAAAGAGATTATTTGCATTGATAAGATTCTCTATAAGCGTAAGCCCAATTGGTACTTAGGTTCTACTAAAACTGAATCTTCCGTGAGAAGTATCAAAATAGGTAAGACCTTGGTTGTCGCTCTAAGACAACATAAAAAATTACAAATGGAAAATAGGCTTAAATACGGACAACATTTTATTCAGCAGTATGAGACGGAAGAAATAGATGAAAAGACAAATGAAAAAATAAGAAGAATTCATTCTCTTTCAGTTTCAGTTGACACTAAAATGCAGCCAATAAATATGGTATGTACTAAAGAAAGTGGCGAAATAGTCACCCCTGATACCTTTAAATATGCTTCCAGGGTAATTCACTATAGCTTAGGAATATTGTTCAATTTCCACTCCTTAAGGCACACTCACGCAACTTTATTGATTGAAAACGGAGCAAACATCAAGGATGTTCAAAAGAGACTTGGTCATTCCAGGATAGAAACAACACTGAATACTTACACCCATCAGACTGAATCTATGTCTAATGAAACCGTAGATATATTCGAGAAGGTTGCAAAGAAAAAAGATGGCTTGCCTACCAAAGCAAAGTAGTCTTGCCAACGGGTAAAAAATTGCGTTGGCAAATTGTAGGCAATCCAACATAGATCGCTATTTTTATTCTTTTAAACCATTGCTATTCCTAGAAAGTTTACAAACACTCTCAACATGAGCCGTATGCGGAAACATATCCACAGGCTGCACCTCCACCGTCTTATACCCCTTCTCTTCTAAATAAGCCAAATCTCTTGCCAAAGAAGCCGGGTTGCAAGATACATATACTACTCTTCTGGGGTTCATTTTTACTATGGTTTCTAATACCTTCTCTTCACAGCCTTTTCTTGGAGGGTCTACTACTACTATGTCTGCTTTTAATCCCTTTTCATAAAGCTCTGGTATCACCACTTCTGCTTCTCCCACATAAAACTCCGTGTTGTTTATATCATTAATCCTAGCATTTTCCTTAGCATCTTTGATAGCAGCATCTACCACCTCTACACCTACTACCTTCTTGGCTTTCTTTGCTAAGAATAAGGATATCGTCCCTATGCCACAGTAGATATCAAATACATTTTCTTCCCCTGTCAAATCTGCATACGCTAAGGCCTTCTCATACAACACTTTCGTTTGAGTAGGATTTACTTGAAAAAAGGATTGTGCTGAAATATGAAATTTTAAATCTCCTATGTAGTCTACAATTTTATCCTCACCATAAATAGTTATAGTCTCTCTACCAAAAATAACATTAGTGTCTTTATTATTGATATTTTGAACAATGCTCTTTAATCCTTTTACCTTCTTTTGAAGCATTTCTACTAAACGATCCTTCAAAGGTAGATCTTTTCCATTTGTGATGATGACCACCATCACTTCTCCCGTTTCAAAGCCTACCTTAGTTACTACATGCCTTATAAGTCCTTTCTTGCTTTTTTCATCATAGACAGTTATTTTGTAAGCTTCGATATACTCCTTCATTACCTCTATAACCTCTTTGTTGATAGGCGCTTGAATATGACAATAATCTGTAGCTACTATATCGTGGCTTCCCTTTTTATAAAAACCAAGGATTGCTTTACCCTTCATCATACCTACTGGAAATTGGGACTTATTACGGTATTCATAAGGATTTTCCATACCTATAGTAGGATGAACAACCGTTTCTACTTTTCCTATTCTCTCTAAAATTTCCTTTACCCGATTCCCTTTAATAGCTAGTTGCTTTTTGTAATCCATATGCATGATTTGACATCCACCGCATGTACTGGCTAAACTACAAGGTGGCTCAATTCTATCCTTCGAAGGCTGAAGCATTTGGATGATTCTACCCATACCATAATTTTTCTTAAGGGTCTTTAGTTTTATCTTTACAATATCCCCTGGAATCCCCCCTTCAACAAAAACTGTAAAACCTTCTATTCTTCCTACCCCTTCACCTGTATGTCCTATGTCTTCTATTTCAACGGTATATATGCTGTTTTTTTGTAACATTACGCATCTGCACTCCTTTTTTCTATGTTCCTTTTGTCGAAACTTATAGTTTTTCTTTTATTTAATGCTGTTTTTCCCTCTTTATAGCAACATTTGTTTTATGGTTTTTGTTTACCATGTATACCCATTATATTATAATATATAGTAATTATATAAAAAGGACAAGCTTAGAAGGGAGTAGAAAAAGATGGCTCGATCTATTAAAACAATTTTATTGTTAATTATAATTTTTATTAGTGCTTCAGGAATACCTTTATATGCTGATTCATCAAGTTTAAACTTTTCTTTACCTTTTACTGGATCTAACAAAGACATACTTTCTATTGATACTAGTATAACCATGCTTTCCTCATCTCACCCACAGTTACAAGTATCTCTAAAGGTAAATGAAAAACTTTTACCACTGCAATTCAATGAAAGTCATCCTGTTGAAGTGCTCTTGTACTTAGGAGAAGATGTTATTAAAGGCATCGATACTCCAGATATAACGATTCATCATGGTGAAATTACAAATTTAGAAATAGATCTTCCTCAAAACCTTCTAGATATTCCCAATGGTGATTATACACTTAAAGTACAGCTCCATGTGGAAAATACTCAGACTCCTGTGATCACAGACATACTTCCAATCACCTATTACAGCGACTTCACTTATGCCAAAGCATTAAGCTCTATTAATAGAAATCAAACCGCCTTGACTCTATATTTCCCAGACAATAATATGGATAATTTGATTCCTATTACAAGAATAATCCCCTATACGACAACACCTTTAAGAGCTACTATCGATGAATTAGCAAAAGGTCCAAATCCTGTCCTAGGATTACCTGATCTATCTCCTGTGCCTTCTGTGCAGAGACTAAATTTAAGTCGAAGGATAGCAAATGTATATCTTCCTAGTGATCTAGGGATTTATGGCCAGTATGCCTCTTCTGCAAGAATTGCTGTAGATAGTTTTGTAAACTCTCTAACGACTATTAATGAAGTAGAGGGGGTGCAGTTTTACTTTGATAATAGGATTTTAACAGAGGGTTTCCATGGTATGGTTATGGATGAACCGATTTTTCCCTCTAAAAATTTTCAGCTTTATGTTGGCTATAGAAGCACTACGGATCGAATTTTGCTGACACCTATAGACCCATTTACTGAAGATCATTCTATCGAAACAATATTTAATGGGTTGAAATATAGCGGTAATCCTTCCCTTTATAATTATACATTACAACCTACGGTGCCAGAAGAAGTTGTACTGTTGGACTACTCCATCAGTGAAAATCTTCTTCGCTTAAAACTTAGTGAAGCCTTTGTAAAAATGGATGACACCAGAAATCTGATGATAGATGCCATCGTATATACCTTTACTTCTTTAGAAGGTATAGATTCTGTTGAGTTTCAAGTAGAAAATCTATCTTCTTTTGAATCTGATTTACCAGAAAACTTAATTTTAAATGAGCCCCTTTTTGCTACACCCTATATAAATCCAGAAATTTAGACAAAGAGACAGCGTAGCTGTCTTTTTGTTGTAAAAAAAAATGAGCACATAATATGTGCTCCAAGAAGATTAGAATCAGTTTACCTCTTAATTTTTAAAAATAGACCTGTTAAGCATTATTTACCAATACTATAAATATTATACCTTATTTCCATGAATATCCTCAAACTTTATTTTCTAAAATAAAACATAAATGTGCCTTCTTCAATCATTCTTTTCATTTTACTTCTTACAGTACTCTTTATAGCAGCTCTAGTGACTGGAATTACCAGAGAAAAACCTATGACATCCGTAAATATCCCAGGGGTCAATAATAGTGCACCACCTACAATCACACATAAGCCATTAATTAGCTCATCTCCTGGCATTCTTCCTTGAGCCATTTCTAACTTAATTCTTCTGATAACACCTTTTCCTTCACTTCTAGCTAGATATGCACCCATTATCCCAGTAAAAAAAACAATAAGTAAAGTATAACCTACCCCTATATAGCTGCTTAGTCTCAGCAAAATAGCTAATTCTACGATAGGAACAATTGTAAACAATAAAATAAGTTTCAATAACATAAAAACACCTCATTAGGAATTTTTCATCAAACCTTGATAAATATCTGGATGAATTTTTTTGAAGTTTACTGGTTTTAAATTTGTATCTACAAAAGCATGTGTAGTTTCTCCTGTTGCCAACAACCGATGATCTATCTTTCTAACAATATCATATTCAAAAGTAATCCTAACTCCCTTAACTTCCTTCACTTTTGTCTCTATAATAATTTCATCATCATATTTGGCTGCTTCTTTATACCTGCACTTTACTTCTACCACTGGAAGCATAATATTCTCTTCCTCCAGTTGCTTATAGGAATAACCCATTTCCCTCAAAAGCGTAGTTCTGCCTACCTCAAACCAAGTAAAGTAATTTCCATGATAAACTACTGCCATTTGATCTGTCTCTTGATACCTTACTCGTATCTCACTATAGCTTTTTTCCAATATATTACCTCCTATAAAACATTATTCTCTAATATGTAATTCTATATTAATTATTTTTTTCCTTTTTATGCTGAAAATCTATGTAAAACCTTACAAAAAAACAGAGAAACAAGTTCTCTGTCTTCTACAAAGGTAAATTCTTTAATGTGCTTTTCCAAGATAAGCCTCTAAAATAGATTTATCTTGTAAAATTTCTTTAGCATTACCCTCTTTTTTAATAACACCTTGCTCCAAAACATAGGCCTTATCAGCAATAGAGAGAGCTTTATAGGCATTTTGCTCTACCAGCAGTATTGTTTTATTCATTTTCTTTATATCTTCAATAATTTCAAAAATTGTCTTTACCAACAAAGGTGCTAACCCAAGGGAAGGCTCATCCAATAAAATTAAGTCTGGATTTCCCATCAATCCCCTACCCATAGCCAACATTTGTTGTTCTCCACCACTTAATGTTCCTGCCATTTGGTCTTTTCTTTCTTCTAATCGGGGAAATAATTGATAGATTTTTTGTAAGTCTATTTCAATATTTTTTTTATCTCTGCGTAAGTAAGCTCCCATCATTAAGTTGTCCTTTACGGTTAAATTAGCAAAAATCAATCTACCCTCCGGTACTTGACAAATTCCCAATTCTACAATTTTATGAGGAATTTTCGGCACTTCCTTACCCCTATAGGTAATCATCCCTGCTTTGGGCTTGACTACACCAGAGATAGCGTTCAATAGTGTGGATTTTCCTGCACCATTAGAACCAATAATTGAAACAATTTGCCCTTCCTTTACTTCTATATCTATACCTCTTAAGGCATGAATTCCACCATAATATACATTGAGATTTTCTACTTTTAGCAAATTACTTCCTCCTCCCCAAGATATGCTTCGATTACCTTTGAATTTGTTTGAATCTCTTGGGCGGTTCCTTCTGCTAATTTTCTTCCAAAGTTTAACACAACAATTTTATCACAGATTCCCATAATAAGGTCCATGTGATGTTCTATGACTAAAACAGTAAGCTGAAACCTATCTCTGATTTCTTTGATCAGATGCATTAGCTTTATTGTCTCATCTGGATTCATCCCCGCTGCAGGCTCGTCTAAAAGAAGAAGTTTCGGCTGTAATGCCAAAGCTCTTGCAATCTCAAGCCTTCGTTGGAGACCATAGGGAAGATTAGAAGCCACCGTATCTTTTCTATCTGTTAAACCCATAATTTCTAATAACTCTTCTACCTGTTGATGCAGCTTTTTTTCCCCAGTCCTAAACTTTTTATTTCTAACGACTGCATCTAAAATACTATAATCTGTATTATAATGGCAGGCTGTCAATATATTATCATAAGTAGTAAGCTTCTTAAATAATCTAATATTTTGAAAGGTTCTTGTTATACCTATATCAGCAATTTGATAGGGCTGTAGGTTTTGTAGCTTCTTTCCTTCAAAGAAGATATCTCCCTCAGTAACATTATATATTCCAGTAATGAGATTAAACATTGTAGTCTTTCCCGCTCCATTAGGACCTATGATCCCTGAAATACTATCCTTTTCTATCTGAAAAGCCATGTTTGCTACAGCTGTTAAACCTCCAAACTGTTTTGTCACATCTTTTAATTCTAAGATTGTTGCCATCTATTTATCCCCCCCCACTGCAGACTTTTTCTTGCCAAAAGATGTTATATGAGAGATAAGTTTTTTGATATTAGTTATACTGATTTCATAGCCACCCATCAATCCCTGTGGCCTTGTAATCATAATAAATATAACAGATGCCCCGTAAACCACCAGTCTCCATCTATCAAAAGTTCTTAAAACCTCTGGTAGGGATGTTAAAACAATGGCACCAATAATGCTGCCGGATATACTGCCTAACCCTCCAAAAATCACCATAATCGTTAACTCTGTAGACTTTATTAATTGAAACATTCTAGGTTGTAAAAAACCTGTATAATGGGCTAACATACCACCTGCAACGCCTGCATAAGCTGCACTGATGGCAAGGGAAATCATTTTATATTTAAAAACATTGATGCCTATAATTTGTGATGCCATCTCTTCTTCTCTTATAGCCTGCATGTTTCTACCATGTCTTGATTTAATTAAATTTACTAGTATAATGACGGCGATGACATTTAAAACCACAACATTGGTCAAACTTGTTCTTAAAGGGATACCAGGCCACCCTCTAGCCCCTCCAAAGTATTGGACATTGTCCAAGATCAGTCGGATAGCTTCTCCAAATCCCAAAGTAGCGATACAAAAATAATCCCCCTTTAGATTTAAAGTTAATTTTCCAATAATTAAACTAAAAAAAGCTGCTATCAAACCTCCTATTAGGATAGCTAACACAAAAGGAACATTTAACTTCACTGTCATAACAGCTGTAGCATAGGCTCCTATTGCCATAAACCCCGCATGTCCAAAAGAAAAAAGTCCAGTAAATCCCGTCAATAATGATAATCCCAGTACCGCCAATAGATAAATCCCTGATAAAATTAAAATTCCTTGAATATAATACCAACCCATTGTGTCACCTCCTATGCCTTATCCTCTGTAATTTTACCCATTAATCCTCTTGGTCGCACAACTAAGACAGCGATTAATAATATAAAGGCTATAAGATCTCTATATTGAGAGGATATATAACCAGCTGTTAGTGTTTCTATAACCCCCAGCAATATAGAACCGATTACTGCTCCTGGGACACTTCCTAATCCTCCAAATACAGCAGCAATAAAGGATTTCATAGTGATAAAACCAATCTGTGGATATACTGTGTATTTCATACCAAACAGCACCCCAGCGATTCCTGCCAGCATACCCCCTAAGCCAAAAACAATAAATATTATTTTATCAGTATTTACCCCCATTAAGGTGCTAGCTCGGATACTATAGGCTGTTGCCTTAATCGCCATACCAGTTTTGGTTTTTTCAATGATATAAATAAGAAGTAATAGACTTATTCCAGATATTAAGAACATAATAGCATCTAGCCTTCCTATAGAAATGGCTCCTATTTGAAAAGGCGTAGTAGAAAAAACTCGAGGATAGGTTCTAAATGTGGGACCTATCGTTGCTATTACAATGTTTTCTAAGAATATAGAAGCCCCCATAGCAGAGATGATAAAATATAAAAAGGGTGCATTTCTTTTTCTTAAAGGTCGGTAGGCCACCCGTTCTATCGTCACAGCTAAGAAGCCTGCTGCTATGATAGCTAACGCAAAAGCCCCAGCAAAAGGAAGCTCTAAGGCTGTCATTAAGAAGAATCCTGCATAAGCTCCTATCATAATTACTCCGCCGTGGGCAAAATTACTGAAGTTCATAATACTATACACAAGGGAATACCCTACTGCCATCAGTGCATATACACTGCCAATCGACAGTCCGTTGATCATTTGTTGAAAAAAAGCAGACATATTTTCCCCTCCTTTTTACGTTATTCCTCATCAGCCCAGCTAAAAATACCTGCATTTTCTAGACTTTTTAGATATTTATATAGAATAGAGAGGGTAAAACCCTCTCTAGACAATTATTCTACAGAATATTTTTGTTGGAATTTATAGTCGCTATCTATAATCTTAATAATCGCTGCATCTTTTCCCTCTGGGTTATGGGTATCTGGACTAATGGTAATTTGTCCTGTAATCCCTTGAACACTGGCGGTCTTTAAGGCATCTCTTATAGCTACAGAGTCAAAGTTGCCTGCTTCTAAAATAGCACTTTCCAATAATTTTACTGCATCATAGGCAAGATAGCCATTTAACTCTACTGGCAAATTATATTTTGCTGTATATGTATCCTTAAAATCTTGTACTTCTGGATCAGCGAAATCTAAATGGTTTACAAAGTAACTACCTTCAACAGCCTCTGCAGCCATTTCTAACAATACCTCTGAAGGCCATCCATCCCCACCTATCAAAACAGCATCGATTCCTAATTCTCTTGCCTGATTAGCACTTAAAGCAACTTCTTTAAAGAAGTAAGGCATAAATACGATTTCTGGATTTGCTTCTTTAATTTTACTTAGTTGTGGTCTAAAATCTACATCGCCAAACTTAAAGGCTTCTTTAGCAACAATTTCTCCACCTTTTTCCTTAAAGGTCTTTTCAAAAAACTCTGTTAATCCTTGAGAATAATCATCTGCTACGTCATATAAAATAGCAGCTTTTGTAAACCCTAAAACATCAACAGCATATCCTGCAGCAACGGCTCCTTGGTAAGGGTCGATAAAGCATACTCTGAAGTTAAAAGGCTTAACTTCACCGTTTTCATCTACTGTTACTCTAGGGTTGGTGGCAACGGTAGCAATACCTGGCACCTGCATTTCTTCTAATACAGAAGAAATCGCTATAGCTTGACCACTGGCATTAGGTCCAATTACTGCTACAACGTTATCTTGAGATGTTAGTCTTCTTACAGCATTCACCGCTTCCATAGCATCTCCACGGGTATCGTATCCAATGACTTCTACTTTTTTACCTAGCAATCCGCCATTCTCATTGATCTCGTCAAATAACATCTTTACAGTATTGAATTCACAGTTACCCCATACTGCTTGATCTCCTGTCAAGGAACCTACCCATCCAACTTTTACAACTTCACCTTCTGCACCAGCATCTTGATTGCCTTCTGGCGTAGCAGCTGGCTCATTTGAACCACAACCAACAAACACTAAGCTCAAAATAAGTAATACAGCTACTAGTAAAAATAACTTTTTCTTTAACATTTTTTCTCCCCCTTAACACTTATTCTCTACTTTTCTATCCCCATCTAATTTCTCTCTTCTCCCCTTTACACTACAAAGGCATCACCACCTTGAAGTTAAATTAAGCTAGAATTATTGAAAATTTTAGAATTATTAATCATATTTTACTTTTAATTATACGTGCTTTTGGTTATTTTTTCTAGCTTTTTCTTTTGAATATAAATATTTTTTTATAAACATACTATTTTTTTCACAAAAAAAAGGACCTACAATCAATGTAGATCCTGTAAGTATGTTCCTTTATGCAATTTATATGAATAAAGGGGGAGAATGTTTATTACATAGTTTTATTATATGAAGCAACTACAGTTTTTGTGTTATTATTGGATAAAAATTCTATGAAAAATTTTATAAGACTCTGGTTTTTCCACTATAAATCAATCCTGTTTTTGCATCTACAGTTACAATGTCTCCATTTTTAAGTTTATGTGTTGCATTATTGGCTCCTACTATAGTAGGTTTTCCTAGGTTTAATCCTACAATAGCAGCATGACTGGTTAAGCCGCCTTCCTCTGTTACAATAGCTCCTGCCGTCTCCATATAAGGATTTAAATCCTTATCAGTAAATTGTGTAACCAAAATATCCCCTGCGTCGATTTGAACTTGACTTTCTTGTGTAGCATCTATAATTACTACCTTTCCAGTAGCCGCCCCTTTACCTATGCCTGTTCCATTGAGGAGGATATCTCCAACAATGTGGGCTTTAATTAAATTGGTTGTTCCAGCTACACCTACTGGCACACCAGCGGTAATCACCACTAAGTCCCCTCTTTGAATCATACCTTCACTCAATGCTGCCTGTATTGCAGCATGAAAAATATCGTCTGTTGAACCCATTTCTTCTATCAATATGGAGTTTACTCCCCATACTAAACTTAATCTCCTGCGCATTCTTTCTTTTGTAGTAGTAGCTATAATTGGTGCCTTTGGTCTAAATTTTGATACCATTCTCGCTGTATGTCCTGAAGAAGTAGCCGTAACAATTGCAGATGCCTGAAGATCCATAGCAGTAACACAGGTAGCATTACTAATAGCATCTGTAATGGTGGTTTCTCTTTCAATCGCCTTGTTTCTTAACAAGGTTCTATAATCAATAGAAGTCTCTATTCTTTTAGCAATACTTGTCATGGTTTTTACAGCTTCAACAGGATACTTACCAGCAGCAGTTTCCCCTGATAGCATAATAGCATCTGTACCATCTAAAATAGCATTAGCTACGTCCGTTACCTCTGCTCTCGTAGGTCTAGGATTTCTTATCATAGAATCTAGCATTTGTGTAGCAGTAATAACTGGTTTTGCCACCTTATTACATTTTTCGATCATATTTTTTTGTACCAGTGGTATTTCTTCTGTAGGAATTTCTACGCCTAGGTCTCCTCTAGCCACCATAATACCATCAGATACTTCAATAATTGTATCTAAGTTGTCTACGCCTTCTTGATTTTCAATCTTAGAAATAATGTGGATATGTTCTGCATTGTTTTCTTCTAATATTTTTCTAATAGCTAATACATCTTCTGCTTTTCTCACAAAAGAAGCTGCAATAAAATCAATATCCATCTTAATACCAAACTCAATATCCGCTTTGTCCTTCTCCGTAATGGCAGGCAGATTGATTTTTACTCCTGGTACATTGACACCCTTATGATTTTTTACAACCCCTGCATTTTCAACAATGCATTCTATATCTGTTTCACCAATGATCTTTTGAACCTTTAATTCTATCAAACCATCATCAATTAAAATACTATCTCCTTCTTTTACATCCTTCCCTAAACCAGTATAGCTGATGCTGCAAATAGTAGTATCACCCATTACTTCTCTTGTTGTTAGAGTGAAGGTTTGTCCTTCTTCAAGGTAGACTTCTGGATCCTTAAACTTTCCTGTTCTTATTTCTGGTCCCTTCGTATCAAGAAGAATAGCTATAGGCAGTTTTAGTTCTTCTCTCACTTCCTTGACGATTTCTATTCTTTTTTTATGTTCTTCGTGAGATCCGTGGGAAAAATTTAACCTGGCAACATTTAATCCATTTTCCACTAACTGCTTTAATACCTCTTTTTCCTCACTGGCTGGTCCTAAGGTGCATACGATTTTGGTCTTCTTCATTGTTTTTCCTCCCTCTACATGGATAATATGTCAGCTAATTGATAAGTTTCTTTATCTAATTTTTTCTCAATGCTTAGTGCTTTTTCAATATCTACACCAATAATTTCATTTCCTTTAATCCCTACAACAAGGCTTTGTTTTCCTTCTATTAATAAATCTACTGCCTTAGCTCCCATTTTACTAGCCAAAACACGGTCAAAGGCGGTTGGACTTCCACCCCTCTGAGTGTGCCCTAATATAGTAGCTCTTGTTTCAATACCTGTCATTTCTTCAATGGTAGCACCTAGTTCAATAGCTCCTCCTACGCCTTCTGCTAGTAGGATAATACTATGTAGTTTTCCTCGATTTTTACCTTTTATGAGTTTTCTACAAACTTGTTCAATATCTAACCCTACCTCTGGTATAATAATACTTTCAGCACCCCCGGCTAATCCAGCATGGAGAGCAATGTCTCCGCAGTGTCTGCCCATAACCTCTATGATATTGGCCCTACCATGAGAAGTAGAGGTATCTCTAATTCTGCTGATGGCCTCCACTACCGTATTCATAGCAGTATCAAAACCTATAGTATAGTCTGTATAAGCCAAGTCATTATCAATAGTTCCCGGTACACCAATCGTTGGTATACCTAATTTACTTAATTCCTCAGCTCCTCTGAAGGACCCATCCCCCCCTATGACTACCATGCCTTCTATACCAAAGACCTTCATAACGTTTAGTGCCTTTTTTCTTCCTTCCTCTGTTCTAAACTCTTCACTTCTAGCAGTTCTTAATATGGTGCCTCCTCTATGAATAATATCTGCAACAGAAGATAGATTCATTTCCTCTAACTGTCCTTGAATCAAACCATCATACCCTCTTCTAACCCCTATCACCCTACAGCCTTTGGCTATTGCATTCCTTACAACAGCTCTTATGGCAGCATTCATACCGGGAGAGTCTCCTCCACTAGTTAACACACCTACTGTCTTCATTACTGTTACCTCCATTCTATCCTAGAGGGTCATTTTTTGTCCCTATGGACAAAACCTATCCCTATAGGTTATTAACTAAAAAATAGGGACTTATATTGCTATAAGCCTTGTTGCAATAATATTGTATGTACCTCTTCAACCTCAGATCTAGGAACCAGAATCTCGCAAGTACCTTGGTCATTATTTTTACTTATGGGTTTTACTTTTACTAAGAAGCCTTCTTTTACCAATATTTTCTCAATATGTTGAGCATCTTCCCTGGTGTTTGCCATATACACTACTGTCCACATTTTTACTTCGAGGCCTCCTTCATCATCAGTCTTCTTCCATTGTACCAGTATTATGTAATTTCTTAATAACAATTATATATAATTTATGCTATCTTTTCAAACAAAATTCTACTAAAGTATGTGAGATTTTATGACTTTTCTTGTAGAAAAGCCATAAAATCTCAGGTATTTACTTAATTTTAACAGATTCTTCACCAAAAATCTGTGATAATTCTTTTATTAAGTCATCATTAAGTTTTACCCATAAATCTCTATCTGCCCTGAAAACTTTATTTTCGTTTTCGATGTAGACATAAAGCGGAACACTTCCATGATACTTTCTTAATATATTTTTAGCCTCATGCACTAAAACCATGTCACTTTTTTCTCTGATTTTCAGATACAATTTTTGGGTTTCAAGTTTCGCTAATGGTCTTATTGTATTGGTTAAAATTTTAGGACTTTCTTCATCTTTTAAACTTAATGTACCTTCTATGATGACTAGATTTCCCTCTTGAAGTAAATTTGCATGTTGATTCAAGACATTGGGAAATACAATACATTCCATTGTCCCCAATAAATCTTCTAGTGTAATAAAAGCCATTAGTTTATTATTTCTTGTAGTTTTTGTTATCTTTTCTAATATCATACCTCCAACAATAATTTTCTCTCCATCTTTATGTTCTGTTTCTTGAGGATTTTCCATAATTTCATTGATATTGCTGCTATTAATACTGGTAAAATATTTTAGCTCTTGTTGAAGTTCTGCCAATGGATGCCCACTAATGTACAGACCTAGTACATCCTTTTCCATATTTAATCTTATCTTATCCTGAAACTCTTTTATATTTGGCAAAGGATCTTTTTTAAAAGAAATGGTTGCATCCCCTGTCATATCAAATAAACCAAGCTGTCCTTGAATCTTTCTTTTCTTATCTTGATTGATACTGTCTAGTAAATTTTCATATACCCCCATCAATTGAGCACGATAAATCTTTAGACTATCAAAAGCACCGCACTTAATTAAGCTTTCTACAGCTCTTTTATTGAGGTCTTTGGCATCGACTTTTTGACAAAAATCGCTAAAACTAATAAATTTCCCTTTTTCATCTCTAGCCTGTACCATCGTTTGAATCATATTTACTCCTACATTTTTTACAGCAGCTAAACCAAATCTGATTTTTTCTCCTTCTACTGTAAAGGTACTATAACTCTTATTGATATCAGGGGGTAAAACTTCTATTCCCATTCTCTTACAATCCTGAATATACTGTACCACCTTTGGCGTGTTTCCCATCACACTGGTAAGCAACGCCGCCATGAATTCTACAGGATAATAGGTTTTTAGGTAAGCCGTTTGATAGCCTAAAATTGCGTAGGCAGCGGCATGCGACTTGTTGAAGGCATAGTTAGCAAAGTCAATCATATCGTCATAGATTTTATTAGCAATCTCCTCAGGAACACCATTTCTAATACAACCTGGAATCTCGATATTTCCTTCCTTATCTAGCTTTCCATAGATAAAATACTGGCGCTCTTCCTCCATAACATCTCTCTTTTTCTTGCCCATAGCCCTTCTAACTAAATCACTTCTACTATAACTATATCCTGCTAAATCTCTTACAACCCTCAATAGTGATAGGTAAGACTTTGATGTTATCTCCACCTTTTCCCCCACTCCACACCGTACATGAGAGTTTCCTGCTCATACGGCGTTCCATCGAAACACTAACAATCTGAATAATTAACGTTAAGATTTAATCAAGATTAATTTGATAATTATGCGACCTTTATTTCACTTTCTTACATACTCCACAATCTCTGCTTCACTCCATTGTTTGATGTCTTTTATTGTATAAGAGTTGCTACCTCTAGTTGTACTCCCTCTATTTGTCTTTATTGTCCTATAAGCTAATAGGATATTTTCTTCACTGATGATAATTTCATATAATTTGTAGAAGTTTTCCTCTCTCTTAGCTCTAGCATAAAGATTATCAAATGTTTTCTGCGTACCGTAATATTCATTGTATCTCAATGTATCCTTTTTCTTTTTCTCTTGATTTTCTCTTATCAAAGTCACGTCCCATCAAAGTTAATTTGACAGTACATTCTCTTAGTCATACTCGAACCTTTGAAATTATCATTTCGATAATAACGTTATATTTTGATTGTTAATCATTCCGACTAAAGCCCATCCCTCCACGACTTATTATCACCGCTTCTTCGGTACTATGGCTTCACTATCCCTTGGATTAAGATAAGTTATAGTTATCTTTCAACCTTTCCTTATCAACATTTCATCAGAATCGAATTTCTTCCCTGTTCCAAGCTTTCCACGTTCCCATAACTCTAGCTTTACATATATCCTTAGGTGCTTCCTTTAAGCCCGTCAGCTTGATAGTGCCTGTAACACTATAGGGTCTTTCATAAAGCAAAATCTTACTCAACCCCACTGACACCCCACAAGAGGCTGTAGCATTTCTACTACTCAGAACTCAGGACCCGTACATTCGGAAGTTCGTCAGTATTTATGAATACATTCTCACCATAGATATTTTATAGCCTCTAGGTCTATCAGTTACAACATATACCTCTATATGTTTTTCCTCAGCATCCCTACTTGAGTCATAGCTTCTCTGTTAGGGCAACCTTCAACCTGCCTTACCCAGCTTCATACAATCGAGTATTCGACCTCTCATGCATGTGGGGACTATTAGAGAGAGCATTTCGGGGCGTTACTCCTTCATTCTACTCTTCCAGTTATGAGTTCAACTGAATTGATTCAGTTGTCACATCCTCGGTATTACTACCTTTCTGCGAAACGTGTCGCACTGACCTGCTCCTGATACACTAAACATCCATAAGTAACCTCCATAATCGGCTTTAACTTTTCATGTAGATACTCTATTTTTGAAGGATCGTTTTTATAAGCGATATACTTTGGAATGGAATCCATTGGCCCTGGTCTAAAAAGAGAGATTCCAGCGATAATATCTTCTATAGAATCGGGTTTAAGTTCCTTCATAAACTGAATCATACCAGCACTTTCCAGTTGGAATAGTCCTAAAGTTTCTCCTCTACTAATGATCTCAAACACTTTTTTGTCTTTATATTCACAGGAGGAAAAATCTATTTTTTTATCATGATTTTTTTCAATCAAGTCAATGGCATCTCGAATCACTGTTAGTGTCCGTAATCCAAGAAAGTCCATTTTTAGCAAACCCAACTCTTCTAAATTACCCATAGTAAACTGAGTGGTTACACTTTTATCATGCATATATAAAGGAACATATTCATCTAAGGCTTTTTTAGAAATCACCACGCCAGCAGCATGGGTAGAGGCATGTCTAGGTAATCCTTCTAGTTTTTTAGCTATTTCAATTAAATATCTGGCTTCCTCATCCTCATGATAAATTTGTTTCAACTGAGGATTGACCTCCAGTGCTTTATCAATGGTCATACCTATAGCAAAAGGGATTTGCTTTGCGATTTGATCCACCTTATTATAAGGCATATTAATCACTCTACCTACATCTCTAATAGCAGCCCGTGCCGCCATAGTTCCAAAGGTGATGATCTGCGCCACCTTTTCGCTGCCATATTTTTTCTTTACATAATCAATGACTTCTTCACGACGTTCATAACAGAAATCTATATCAATATCTGGCATACTTATTCTTTCTGGATTTAGGAAACGTTCGAAGATAAGATTGTAACGAATAGGATCGATATCGGTGATACCCAAAGTGTAGGCTACAATACTCCCGGCGGCACTTCCACGGCCTGGACCTACTGGAATATGATGGTCTTTAGCATACTTTATAAAGTCCCACACAATAAGAAAATATTCGGCATAACCCATTTTCTCTATTACCTTAAGTTCATACTCTAATCGGTCCTTCAATGCCTGCGCAGGATGATGGTAGCGATTATTTAATCCTTCATAGCATAGTTCCTTTAAATATTGTTGTACACTATATCCCTCTGGTGTATCATATTGCGGCAGATGGATGGCATTAAAGTCAAATTCTACGTTACACCTTTCTGCAATTTTTACTGTATTTGCTAAAGCCTCCTGTGCATAAGGAAATAATTCTCTCATCTCCTGAGGAGTTTTTAAATAAAATTCATCATTTGGAAACTTCATTCTTTCTTGATCTTCTTGAATCTTACCCGTCTGGATACATAACAAAATATCATGGGCTTCAGCATCTTCTTTATGAATGTAATGTACATCATTGCTTGCTACCAAGGGAATACCCGTCTCTTTGCTAAGTTTTACCAACTGGACATTTACTTCCTTTTGTTCCTGCAGTCCATGATCCTGCAACTCTAAATAAAAGTTATTTTCCCCATAAATCCCTTGCAACTTTAATGCTATTTCCTTTGCTTTAGCATATTGACTATTTAGCAGACATTGTTGAATATCTCCTGCTAGACAAGAACTTAAAGCAATTAAGCCTTTGCTATACTTTTCTAGCTCTTCATAATCCACTCGCGGCTTATAATAGAAACCATATAAATAAGAATGGGATACTAATTTGATAAGGTTTTGATATCCTTCCATATCTTTTGCTAATAAAACCAGATGTCCTTGATACTTATCTTTATTGGGATCTTTATCCCGCATTCCTCTTGCAGCAGTATAAACTTCGCAGCCTATAATCGGCTTAATACCCTTCTTCATAGCTGCTTTATAGAACTCTACTACACCAAACATAGTTCCATGATCAGTGATAGCAATAGCCTCCATATCTAATTCCTTTGCCCGATCCATCACCTTATGAATTGTAGTAAAACCGTCTAATAAACTGTATTCCGTATGAAGGTGTAGATGAACAAAGGCTGCTGGCATAGAATGATTGCTTCTTGAATCCACAGTGACCTCCCTCCCTTCCTCATGTGAAGATACTCAATGCTTTTCATAATATAAATTTACAACTTTCCTTCTATAATTTTATCATATGTACATAAATTTTACTGTTTTTTATCTTATTTTCTAATCGAGGGCATTAACTTAAGTTAATTATTTCCAAAACCCTTCTCAATTTGTCATCCTGAGCATAGCGAAGGATCTTGAAGTAGCGAACAATTTTCTTAATTATAAGATCCTTCGACTTCGCTTCGCTCCCCTCAGGATGACAACTCATGGCTTAAGTTAACCCTAATGAACTTCTAATAAGAGTATTTGGCCATTTCTCTAAAGATAAAGATAATTGGCAAAGTTTCGATTTTATGTTACACTAAAATTATGATAGTTTTTTAACAAGTGCGTCTATAGCGCTACAGATGATGTAAGTTCACTGTTTTATATACAAGTTTGTTTAACTAATAGCATCTTAAAATCGCAATGTAAAGTCAGCGAAGTGATCGAAGGGGGAAAAATGTTGAGTACTTTAATTGTTGCTTGTAAAACTATTTCTGATGAACTAAATATGGCCATCGAAGAAACCGATTGCAAATATCCAGTCTTGTGGATAGAATCTGGATTGCATCTAGTTCCTGATTCTTTAAAAAAACGATTGCAAGAAGAATTAAATCATATATCTAATGTGGATCGAGTTTTGATGGCTTTTGGTTTTTGTGGAAATTCTCTTCTAGGCATTACTGCACCCACCTATCCCATCATCTTTCCGCGGGTAGATGATTGTATCACATTACTTTTAGGCTCCTGTCAGAAACGCAAGGAAATTTCCGACGAAATGGGTACTTATTTTCTTACACAGGGTTGGCTAAATTTTGAAAAAAACATCTGGGTGGAATATCAAGAAACGGTGAATCGTATGGGCAAAGCGAGAGCTGATAGAATATTTAAAACAATGCTTCAACATTATAAAAGATTAGGCGTTATAGAAACTGGTGCGTATGATCTAGAGGATTTCTTGAATACTACGAAGCTTATAGCAGATGACTTAAACTTAGTTCACGAAACCATCCCCGGCAGTCTACACTATATGAAAAAACTCTTAACTGGTCCATGGGATGAAGAATTTGTTACGATTCATCCTGGAGAAACCGTTTCACTTTCTCACCTAAAGGTTCAAACCTATGTAAATAGTTGATAGATAATGAAAGCCCCTATATCCTCCGTTGTTTATCTCGGAAAATATAAGGGCTTTTAAAAATTTCTTATTTCTGTGATACTTCAATAAAATTTAGTTACTTTCCCCTACATTGGTCATAGCTCTTTCTTTTCGCAAGGTTAATAAACATAGCACTACACCACCAGCTAAAATTCCAATCCCAGCAATAATAAAAGAAAATCTTCCTGTACTGATGTCAAATAATCCTTCTATAAAAGATAAAACAAAGGGAGACACGAACTGTCCTAAGCTCATGGCACTGGTTACAACAGCAATTGCCAATGTCGTTGTAGACTTTTGGGTAATCTCCGCAATCTTAATCATTAACGCAGGCATGGCGGTTCCAAACCCTGTGCCTATGATAAGAGCAGCTATTAAAATTAGATTAAGACCTTGAGGATAGCTTATTATCAAGAAACCGATTCCTGTCATCACAACACTAACGGGAATAACAAATCCCTTTAAACACGCAGCGACTTTTCCAAAGATTATACCTGCCACCAGTCCCCCTACTGTCATAAGGGTAATTGCTACTCCTGAAGAAGCGGCATTTCCCAAACCTTCTTCTGTAATTACCATAGCCGTATTGGTGAAAAAGGAAAAAACCAATAAGGAATATACAAATGTAGCTAATGCAATAACATGGATTGGAGCACCTAAAGGTACTTTTTCAGTACTTACGTGCTGAGATTGTTCTGGGTTTGGCAGTTTGAAAAATGTTATTACAAGTACTCCCGCTCCTATTAAATAGACTAAAAATACATAGTGCCAGTCTATAGTACTTAAAAAGCCAGCAGCCAGGCTGGTTACAATGGCGCCAGTATTTACAACAGCACTTTGTAATCCCATCATAGCTGCCCTTTCTTCCCCATCAAAAAAGTCTGCAATCAGTCCTGTAGCCAAAGGTAGGATAAAGCCCATACCAATACCTAAAACCCCTCTTAATACCAGTATCAAAGTTAGGGTGTTGACAAAACTAGGACCTACTCCTCCAATTAGAAATAACGAAATTCCCATAAATAAAAGCTTTCTCTTACTTATAAAGCTGGATAATCTACCGCACAGCAAGGTGAAAGGTATCACCAACAGTGCTGGTAAAGAAACAATCAACTTAATTGTATTAGGATCTGCACTTGGAAATGCCAGACTTATATCTCCAAGAGCCACTGATGCTGATGTCACCGTCAATGGTAATAGCGATATGGATAATACTGCTATTTTTAACATTGCATTTTTCATAATTATAAACCCATCCTTTTCTATAAATTTCCCCCAATTTTAAGCACTAAAAAGGATATAGTAGAAATTCTTTGTAACTGTCGAAACTATTACTATGAATGTATTTTAGAATGATCCAGCTGAATTTCTTAAGAGATAGTTATCCTCTCTTTTATAGCTACACACCTTTACGTCTTAGTTATAGCATCATCAGCTATAAACTTCGTCCCTGGCTAAAAAATAACCAAGGACGAAGTCATAGCCTTAAAATATTAAAAATACATGGACCCAGCAAAAATAGAAGAAAATTTGGGATAAGAAGCTAGCTCAACATATTCAGCAAATTCAGCGATGGCAGCCCCCCGTTGATATTCCTTAGAAGAAAGCAATGCCAATCTCGCCCCCGTCCCAGCAGCATTTCCTACCATTCTTATCTTGTTTTCTAACGTTTTAGGAATTAAGCCAATCACACAGGCACTATGGGGATTTAGATAGTTTCCAAAGGCACCTGCCAATAGTACTTCTTTGATATCCTCCACTACAATACCATACTTATCTATCAATACTTTGATACCAGCAGCCATTGCTCCCTTTGCCAACTGAAGTTCTCCAATATCTTTTTGTGTCACCAGGATTGGTCTTCCATGGAAGGTAGAGGACCCATCTACTAATAAGAAGGCTGGCTTGCCTTCATACTGAATAATATTTTCTTTAAACCCCTGAACCATTGGGTTTGTCATCTTCTCAGGAGATATAAACCTTCCCCTTTTATCCAAGATTCCAAGTTCTAAGAGTCCTGCCACCACATCTAGGAGACCCGATCCACAAATTCCCTTTGGTTTTCCCTCACCTATAACAGAGTATCTTAATTCGCCTTCAAAAGTAACATGATCAATTGCTCCTATTGCTCCCCTCATCCCACTGCTTATTTGTGCCCCTTCAAAGGCTGGTCCGGCAGCGGAGGAACAGGTGAATAACTTATGTTTTGAACCTAGAGCAATTTCTCCATTTGTTCCAATGTCAATCATCAATTTTACTTCTTCACTTCGATCCATTTGAGTGGCTAAAAGCACCGCCACAGTATCAGCACCTACAAAGCCTGCAATATTAGGTAACACAAAAATCTTTCCAGCTTTATTCATATCAATAGGAAATTTAGAAGCACTTAGTATTAAAGGGGCCGTAGTGGTAGGTATATAGGGTGATTGCGAAAGATATTTGGGGCTTAGCCCTAAGAAAAGATGGTGCATGCAAGTGTTTCCTGCAATAGCCATGGCATAAATGTCGTCACTGCTTAGACCCACTTTTTCAGTAGCCTCTTTAGCCAGTTTACTGATGGCTCCTGTTACTGCCTCCTGCAACCTTTCTAAGCCTTTTTCCTCCTGATTGGCATAATTCATACGTGTTATGACGTCTGCACCAAACTTAGTCTGAGGGTTTACAGTAGAAACAACACTTAATTCCCTTCCTGAATGAAGGTCCATAAGGTATCCCACAATGCTGGTGGTGCCTATATCAAAAGCCATTCCTGTTAGTCTCTCAGTAGTGTCCTGCTGTTCAATACCCAAAACTTCATGACCATATGTAATTGCTGTCAACTGATGCTGGTTGGTCCGCAAAGCTTTTGATAGTTGATATAAAACAGAGATTTCTGTCTCCGCCATAGTAATATATTGACTTTCCTCTGGAAACAAACTAGCCCTAAAGCGTTTCCAATCCGACTGATAGTTTTCAAGAGATGCCTTTTGGACTTCAATATACTTTTTACATAAATGAGGTGCAATCTCCATAGATCCTTCTTCTGCTGTCGATAGTATTTGATGCTGTGCAGTATTCGTCTGAAGAAGTTCAACCACCATATCACTGTGAATTTCCGTAAAACAAGCAAGGTGGATTCCTTGGCTTGTTTCTTTTTCTCCAAGAAATTTTTCTTCATCAGCATGGGACTGGAAGCTTCCTTCTAAAATCCTTACCCGACACTTTCCACACTTTCCTCCACTGCAAAGAAAATCAAAGTCCACCCCAGCTTCTTTGATGGCTTTCATTACGGTACTTCCTTCAACAACATTTATGATCTGTCCTTCAGGCCGAAAAACCACTTTGTACTCCTTCAATCAGTTCCCTCCTTTCAACCTATAGGTGCAGTTTTCACCTCCAAAGCTATTGGCTTACTCCCTGCAACTTAATATAATCTCCTCTAAAATAAGTGATTCCTATACCCATTGGCTTATTATTATTATCATATAGTTTCTGTTCTACCACCAATAAAGCAAGGTCATCGGATATATTAAGTAACTTCTTGGTTTTTTCTTGGGGAATTTTTGCATGAATCATTATTTCTTTTTTCATAGCAAAAAGAGATATATTCTTAGAGATCATTTCTGGAAGTGTTGCTTCCTTGATTTCTGCTTCTACAATGGGTATACCTTTTTGATAAAGCAGATACTTAATATCATAAGCCATCGGTTCTCCCTCAGTGTAAAACAATCTGCGTATCATAACAACCTTCTTATTCTTATGAATTTGCAGGCTATTTACTAGTCTTTCACTTGGCTTAGTGATGTCTACTGCCAGCAGTTTTGTATTGTCTACATTATTAATCAAGTTGTGCATCTCATCATAGTAAATGGTATATTTGTTATACTGGGGCTTTTCAACAAAATATCCTTTTCCTGGAACAGAATAAATATATCCTTCGTTAGACAAAATAGAAAGACCTTTTCTCACTGTCATCCTACTGGTATCATACTCTTTACATAAAGTTGTTTCAGAAGGCAGATCATCCCCCGCCTTCAATTCCCCACTATTTACTTTATTTCTAATATCTTCTACTATTTTAGCGTATACCGGATTTTTCATCGTCTATAACTCCCTACTTATTCATCCATTCTAAACATATTTTTGTTCCTGCAGAAGCATCATTGGCAAAACCATCTGCCCCAATATATTTGCATGTATCTATATTTATATGATTAGCCCCTATGATCACCTTCACTTGATCTCTTATACCAGCTTCCACCAATGCATCTACTATTTCCTTCATGGGCTCGATTGTATAAGTTAATACCCCACTTAATCCCACAATATCAGGCTTATTCTCTATAACCTTTTGTGTAAATACTTCTTTAGAAACATCTACCCCAAGATCAATTACCTTGAAACCGTTTGTTTCAAGCATACCCTTAAATATATCCTTGCCAATATCGTGTATATCTCCCTGTACAGTGCCTAAAACTACTTTCCCTACCTTGCTATTATATTCACTATGAAAGTGCATTGTCATTTTATCTAGTGTTAAAACCTCTTTAAAAATAATTCCTGCCATAATCAAGTCAGCAATATAATAGTCTTTTTTCGCATACAAAAGACCTACCTTATTCATTCCTTCATTGATTATTTCCAACAAAGATAGTGGCTCTATTCCTGCATCTAAAGCTTTCTGTGCTAGTTCAATGACAACGTCCTCGTTCAATTGCTCTACATTTTTTATAATTAACTCTTTTAATTCCTCTAATTTATCCATCTTCTCCTCCGTTATCCCTTGATCTATTTTATATTAACCTTCTATACCTACCTTTGCAGTTCATATTCAAGTATTCATATATGACTTCTATCTACTATATTATGCCGATGTAATTCCTTTGTCAACACCATGTAAATTAGAAGTATAACTGCAAGTTATATATCAACCAAGGGTGATAACGCTACCTATACGCTCCTTTACTGAACCCAATCTTGGCAAATTTTTACCCCTTCTGCAGCATTGGTGGTAAAAGCATCTGCTCCTACATGTTCACAAGCCTCTTTTGTTACAGGATTCCCACCAATGATGATTTTCACATCATCTCTTAGTCCTTCTTTCTTCATTTCATCTATGATATTTTTCATAGAGTCAATTGCTAAAGTAAGTACACCACTCATTCCTATGATCTTCGGTTTTACCTCTTTGATCTTTTCCACAAAGGCATCTGGTGATTGATCAATACCGATATCATATACTTCAAAACCAGCTGCTTCTGACATACTTCTAAATATGTTTTTGCCAATATCATGTAGGTCTCCTTCTACTGTACCTAGAACAATGCTGCCTACTTTTTCTGTTGTACCTGAACCAATCACAGGCTTTAAAGTTTCAATAGCACTGGTTAACAGTTCCCCTGCAAAGATGAGATCCCCCACAAAATACTCTCCCTTGTCAAACAGATCACCTACGATTGCCATCCCTTGTTGACATGCATTTACCACCTTTTGAGCATCTGCTTCGCTTGGGTTTGTTTCTACAAAATCATTTAGCATCTCCAACACTTCATCTTCGTCAAGTTCTCCCACTGCATGTGTTAGTGCACTTAGATCCATAGCTAAATTTGACACTTCAGGCTCCCCCTTTTACTATTTATATTCTCTAAACCACTAATGTGATTATGAGCCTATTATATAAACATCTAATACATTTTTAACTATCCTCTACCGAAACAATTCTTGTTTGTAAAAAGTTTTTGTATAAATAGCACTTGTATATACATGTATGCTATCTGTATATACTTTAAATTATAACAGACATTTATCTTCTGTCAATATACTTGTGTGGTTTTTAAAAATTTTCAAAAAACTTTCATCCATTTAAAATGGCAGTTGCAACTCTTATCTTATATAGAATTACAACTGCCTTTTGTTTTTCTTCAAATTTTTACATTAATAATGCCATAATAAAATTAAACATCATTTCTTCATAGGTTTGCACCTTGGGACCCATGACACCTTCAAGTCTTTCTTCAAGTTCTGGATGTGCTGCCTTGTATTCTTCCCATGTCTTATAATACTTTGTATTCATACAACATCCTCCTTTACAACACTGAAATTTACCATCAAGAACATATCTGCTGTTTAGTTCCTTTATCTTACAAATAGTCTTTATAGTAATTATATCAAATTTCTTAGGAGGGTCAACAAATTTACCCATTATTTATATAATTTGACACTTGTTGGTTACTCTGTTAAGATGTCTTCAACTTTACTGATTTCAGTTATTTTGCATCTTCTAGTTATATTATTGAATCAATAAAACACTTTTTACATTAATAGTGACATAATAAATCCGAACAACATCTCTTCATAGCTTTGCAACTTAGGAGCCATTACCCCTTCCAGTCTCTCTTCGACTTCTGGGTGTTCTGTCTTATATTCTTCCCATGTCTTGTAATATTTTGTTTCCATATAGCTCCTCCTTCTAGTAGTGTGCATTCTCAGCTACATATTCCACTACCGCCTGTAGATTTTCAATATTAACACTATCTACAGTGATAATGCTCTTATCGAAACCAAAATAATATTTCCCGCCAGGTGCAAGAATATCAATAAGTTCCTTCGCTTTATCAATACACTGTTCTTTTGTTCCTGTCTTTAATAATGTAAGCGGATAAAAACCTGTAATGATATGCTTTTTACCTAGCTTTTCTTTTACGATTTTTGGATCTCCAAATTCGAACATCATTCTTGTATTTTCTGGTAATTCATATAAGTAGTCAATGTATCTCATCCAATCATGCTCAACAAACAGTGTCGATGGTTGTCCAGCAGCTGCCATATCTTCCACTAGCTTTTTAAAAGTTGGCCAGTAATACTTTTCAAAGTCCTTTGGACGTATATATGGTGCCATATGTAATGGAATAAAGGTAGAACCGTACTTTGAAGGATTTTTAGGTACTCCCTTCTTTACCATCATAGGAGTAATTGCTTCGCAAGCCGCTGCTAACTTATCAGGACATCGTCTAAGATCGCTTGTAACACCTTTGAAACCTCTAATTAGGTCAGCTACCATATCAAAAGGTGCTTCAGTAGCTCCTGTAAATAACGGAGGTGCATAGCCATGCTTTTCAGACAGTTTTCCAAATATTTTTCCCATGTTACCTGTTTCATCATAGAATGCCTTAAATGCTTTTGCTAATACTATGGACTTTTGTGCTGGATTCGTATCTAGTTCTGTATACAATCTTGGGATGACCTTCTCCATAATACAGTCATAAGGTGAAGCGATAAATTCATCATATTCTTCTGGTTCCAATCCATGAACCTCTGGATGTTGTAAAAACCCACTGGAGCCCATCACAAAGGTTTTTGCTCCTAATATTTTATAATAGGAAGGAAATCTTATAGAGCTTAGTGGTAACGTATCGGAAGCAAAGTCCTGACATACCTTATCGAGAATTTCCTCTAACATAGTGGTATCCCACTGTTCCTTTGCTAAGTCTTTACCTGCATACTGTATAGCAAACTCAGATGAAAATCTTACAGCACCAATAGGTACTCTTTTGGGAATTTTTCCATCTACTAGGTTTCGAAATAATTGCGTTCTTTCTTGAGCTAGCGTTATGGTATCTAAAGCTACTCTATCACTCATATTACTTCACCCACCCTTGGCAAATCTTCACACCTTCTGCAGCATTTGTAGTAAAAGCATCTGCTCCAACATGCTCGCAGGCTTCTTTGGTTACAGGATTACCACCGATGATGATTTTTACATCATCTCTTAATCCTTGATTTTTCATTTCATCTATAATATTTTTCATAGAATCAATGGCTAAAGTAAGCACGCCACTCATTCCTATAATCTGCGGTTTTGTTTCTTTAACCTTTTGTACAAAAGCTTCTGCTGATTGGTCGATACCGATATCATGTACTTCAAAACCAGCTGCTTCTGACATACTTCTAAAGATGTTTTTACCAATATCATGTAGGTCTCCCTCTACTGTACCAAGAACAATGGTGCCTACTTTTTCTGTAGATCCAGAACCAATTACTGGCTTTAATGTTTCAATAGCACTGGTTAGTAATTCTCCTGCAAAGATTAAATCACCAACAAAGTACTCTCCCTTGTCAAATAAATCCCCTACAACTGCCATTCCTTGTTGGCATGCGTTTACTACCTTTTGTGCATCTTCTTCACTTGGGTTTGTTCCTACAAATTCATTTAGCATCTCTAATACTTGATCCTCATCAAGCTCCCCCACTGCTTGTGTCAGTACATTTAAATCCATTGCTAATTCTCCCATTTTGACTTCCCCCTTATTTATATAAGTTAATATATTTTCTCTCAATCCATAAAATAATTAAGAGTTTGATAACACAAATTTCAAAATGTTTTCAATCACCTTGAAAAAACAAACCGCTAGAATCAATGTGTTTTTATATTTCTAGCCTTTATTCACTTGCACTGAAGGTTGTATTCTAACGTTAAATGCATTTATAACTATACTTGTATATACATGTAGTTTAACTGTATATATCTATAATTATATCAGACATATTTTTCCTGTCAATATTTAGAGAGAGGCTTTTTATAATTTTCAAAAAAATTTTTATAATGTCTCTACAATTGAGGAAACGCCAGCATCAAAGCACCAGAGACTCCTTCGCCTCAAACAAAAGGGTAGGTATCCTTCTATTTGTACATAGAAGGATACCTACCCTGCTTTACACTTTATTTCTATTGTTTTTACATCAATAACATCATAACAAAGCCAAATACCATTTCTTCATAACTTTGCATCTTAGGAGCCATTACTCCCTCAAGTCTATCTTCAATTTCTGGGTGTTCTGCCTTATATTCTTCCCATGCCTTATAATATTTCGTATCCATGCAGCATCCCCCTTCTAATAATTAGCATTTTCTGCTACATATTCTAGAACCGCTTTTAGGTTATCAACGTTTACGCTATCTGCTGTTATGATACCTTTGTCAAAACCAAAGATATATTTCCCTCCTGGTGCAAGAATATCAATCATTTCTTTTGCCTTATCAATACATTCTTGCTTTGTACCTGTTTTTAGTAATCCAATTGGATAAAATCCAGTAATAATATGTTTCTTACCTAGCTTTTCTTTCACAAGCTTAGGATCGCCATATTCAAACCACATTCTTGTATTCTCAGGAAGTTCATATAAATAATCAATATATCTCATCCAATCATGTTCAACAAATAGCAATGATGGTTGACCTTTATCAGCTAATCCATCCACTAGTTTCTTAAAGGTAGGCCAATAGTACTTTTCGAAATCCTTTGGTCGTATATATGGTGCCATATGAAGTGGGATAAAAGTAGCTCCATAATTACTAGGTGGATGATGGGGTGTACCTTGCTTAAGCATCAAAGGCAATGCTACCTCACAAGCAGCTTCTACCTTATCAGGGCATCGTCTAAGATCTCCAGTAATACCTTTGAATCCTCTTAATTGGTCTGCAACGAAGTCAAAAGGTGCCTCTGTCATTAGTTCGATTCCACCTAAAGGAGAATAACCATACTTTTCAGTTAGTTTTCCAATTACTCCCAAAGCAGCAAACAACTCATCATAATAGGCTTTGAAGGCTTTCCCAAAAGCTATAGCTCTTTGACCAGGGTTTGTATCCAATTCTGTATAGATTCGAGGTAGAATTTTTTCCATAATACAATCATAGGGTGAAGCAATAAATTCATCATATTCTTCAGCTTCCAGCCCATGAATCTCAGGGTGCTGCATAAAACCACTGGAGCCCATAACAAAGTTTCTAGCTCCTAACAGTTTATAATGCAAAGGATTTCTTAAATTCATTGCTGCAGGATTAGTATCAGAAACAAAATCCTGACAAACCTTTTCATATACTTCCTCCAGCAAATTATAATCCCACTGTACTTCTGCTAGATCTTTGCCTGCATATTGAATGGCAAACTCAAGCGTTAAGTTGGAGTTAACTGGCACTCTCTTAGGAATTTTGCCATCATATATGTCTTTAAATAGTTGTGTTCTTTCCTGCTGTAAAGCCTTTACGTCTTGTGCCGTTACAGCACTAGTCATATTAGCTCACCCACCCTTGACAAATCTTTACTCCTTCTGCAGCATTTGTAGTGAAAGCATCTGCCCCAACATGTTGGCAAGCTTCTTTGGTTACAGGGTTACCACCGATGATGATTTTTACATCATCTCTTAATCCTTGATTTTTCATTTCATCTATAATATTTTTCATAGAATCAATAGCTAAAGTAAGCACGCCACTCATTCCTATAATCTGTGGTTTTGTTTCTTTAACCTTTTGTACAAAAGCTTCTGCTGATTGGTCAATACCGATATCATGTACTTCAAAACCAGCTGCTTCTGACATACTTCTAAAGATGTTTTTACCAATATCATGTAGGTCTCCCTCTACTGTACCAAGAACAATGGTGCCTACTTTTTCTGTAGATCCAGAACCAATTACTGGCTTTAATGTTTCAATAGCACTGGTTAATAATTCTCCTGCAAAGATTAAATCACCAACAAAGTACTCTCCCTTGTCAAATAAATCCCCTACAACTGCCATTCCTTGTTGGCATGCGTTTACTACCTTTTGTGCATCTTCTTCACTTGGGTTTGTTCCTACAAACTCATTTAGCATCTCTAATACTTGGTCCTCATCAAGTTCTCCTACCGCTTGTGTCAATACGTTTAAGTCCATTGTTAATTCTGCCATTTTTAATTCCCCCTTGTTTTTATTTGGATTGTATCGTTTAAAAAAACATCTCTCTTATCTGTATATTATTAATTAAGTACTTCATTTATAATTAAATAAGGTGATTGAATACGTTTTCAATTTTCTGTAGAAGGTTTCTATTTTTATTATCTATATGATTACTCCTTGATAGGACCAATTTTATTCTTTCTATAGGCATTGGAGTATTTTCTACAGTGCTTATCTTTTCCAAGTAGTGCTTCTGTTGCCAGCAATGCTGCCATCATATCTCTGTTGCAAGGATCCATAATTGCAGAGTCCATACCTACATAAGAAGCAATTGTTAAGAAACTTTGATTTACTACTTTTCTTAAAGGCATACCGAAGGAGATATTACTCAATCCTGAAGTCACTTTAATAGTAGGATACATTTCCTTAATTGTTTTGGTTGTTTCTACAAAGTTCGTTAAGGATGTATTGTCTGTTGAAAGTGCCATTACTAAAGGATCGATATGTATTCTATCTGGTGTAATATCATACTTTGCAGCCTTTTCAACCAAAATTTTTGTTATATCTACTCTTGTTTGAACATCTGAAGGAATTCCTTTATTATCACAGGTTAATCCAATTACCTGCCACTCTGTTCCTTGAATCAATGGGTAAATCACTTCACACTTTCCACCTTCTTCAGATACAGAATTAATAAGCCCTGGTTTTTTAGCATATTTTAATACAGCTTCAATTGTTTTTGCATTTGGACTATCAATACTTAATGGCTTGTTTACCGCATCTTGAACAATGTCCATTAACCACTTTAAGGTTTCAACTTCAAACTCAGGTGCAGTACTTGCACATACATCAATATAATCAGCACCTGTATCTACTTGCTTTAAGGCAAGATTTCGAATAAACTCTTCGTCTTTGCTTTCAATAGCTTTTTTCACACTTGGAATTGTTCCATTAATCTTTTCCCCAATAATAATCATTTAAATTCCCACCTTTATTAAAAATATATCTTCGTCTCCTGTATATACATGTATTGTATCTGTATATACTTATAATTATATCAGACATTTTTCTCCTGTCAATATATCTGTAAAGGTTTTTTATAATTTTCAAAATATTTTTTTCTATAGCAAATTTTAGATTTATCTATCACCTTTTAAGAAGGTTTTTAGAATTTCTTTTTCATAACTGTCCTTTATCTCTTCCAATAGCGCTATTCCTCTTTTACAGTACACCTCTAGCTCCAAGTCTAAATAGTCATTAAATACCTCGCCTATGACTTTATTTTTAATTGCTCTTACTTTGATCTCTGCCTTCACACGGTATAATATACCCAGCTCATAAGGACTTTTTAATTTTTTAGCATATCCTTCTGCTGTCTTTAGGTACGCCAATGCTCTTTTATATCTTCCTTCTCGAACTAATAACAGTGCCATGTATCCTTCAGCTACAGCCCTTCCCCAAAACACCTCTAGCTGACAATATAAGTCAATAGCTCTCTCTAAGTATTCCTTTGCCCTCTGATAATCTCCCATTTCCAAAGCAGCTTGTGCCGCATTGGTATTGAATTGAGTTAACCCTTTGATCACTTTATTTTCTTCGCATATAGCTATCGCCTGATCATAATAATTTAGAGCCTTAGAAAATTTCATATTATATCTTCTTATTTCTCCGATATAGTTGTAGGCCGCCGCAATATTTATCACATATTTATTGTCAAACTCTGTGATTTCCTCAAATATTTTTATGGAAGTTCTTAAAATCTCTTCTGCTTTGGTATACTCTGTCATCATCATTTTGTTTAGTCCTTTTAACCGCAGCAAAATTCCTATTTCTTTTGCATTGTCATAGACTTGAGCCAATGCAAGACCCTCTTCTACATACAAAGTCATTTCTTCAGTCTTATGGGTCTGTATGCAATAATAAATCATCTGCTTATAACCCTTTAAACTATATACATAGTCTCTGACTTTTCTTGATACCTCTATCATTTGCCGAATATAAGTCACACCTTCTTTGTATTGCCCTTCTCTTATGGCATGTCTGCCTCTTATATATAAGAATTCCATTTGCAATTTCATGACTTCCTTTAAAGAAGGATGATGCTCCTTCACCTGC
The DNA here is from genome assembly GCF_001042715.1 of Clostridium aceticum. Lineage (NCBI taxonomy): Bacteria > Bacillati > Bacillota > Clostridia > Peptostreptococcales > Natronincolaceae > Andreesenella > Andreesenella acetica. Next base: position 3,429,014 of record NZ_CP009687.1, read on the forward strand.
TGCAATTCCACTTCCAGCTCCTTAAGAGATTGAAGTAATTCCTTTGCTGTAGCTCCAAAAAACTCTTCTTTTTCTGTATTTATCTGATTCGCTTGAGGAAATACTTCATAGCTAAAATCCAAGTAATTATTAATATTCTTTATCTTGTACATTAAAGCTTTAAATTGGTTTCCAGCATGAGAGAAATGATAAATTAATCTGGAATAATTTAATGTATCTACCTTGTCGTGTTTCAATCGATTTTCTATGATGTTCCCTACTTTGTTGTGTAATACTTTTCTCATGGCTGGAGACTGTTGCGAGTAAATAAACTCCCTCAATTTTAAATGCGTAAACTGAAATGCAATTTCACTTCCTTTGCCTAATTCCCCCACGATATTTTTGTTTTGTAATTCTTCTATGATCTGCATTACCTGTAGTTCATCCCAGTTCATCAAGTCAGTCAGTAGATCTAATGAAGCTTTATCAAAAAAGAGAGAAATGATATTTAATAGTTTTCTGCCTTCTTCAGAGACTTCCAAAAACCTGCTTTTTAAAATATCTTGCATTTTGGGAGTGATTTTATCAAAGTCCTTCTTTTTATTTATAGAATGAATATATTCCAAAATAAAGAAGGTATTTCCTTCTGTTTCTTTATATATTTTTTCTACTAAATCCCCTTCAGGTAAAACGTATGGTAACATCTTATGTACAAAATCTCCTACCTCCTGAGAAGTAAATCTTTTTATAAGCATTTCTTCAATAGGATAGTGTTTTTTTATCTTTGTCATAAATTTATCTATTTTTTTATCATAGCCATCTCTACATGTTCCTACAAAAAGTATATTCTTCCCTTGATCCTGTTGCAAAACACTACTTAGAAGGGATAAACTCATACTGTCTACCCATTGTAGATCCTCAAAAACAATGACGATTTTCTTTATCTTACTGATTTTTTTAAAAAATCCTAGTACAGCATCCTCTACAAGCCTATAGTTAAAGTGGTTTAGCTCCTCAACAAAGCTTATAGAAACTGTAGTATTTTCTGCTGCAAATCCAGGGAATATAGAGCTGAGTATATCCTTCCATAAGGGTGGAAGGTCTATTTCTTCTTGTAGGAGCATTTCTGATAACAAAGAAAAGATTGTATTCCATGGCTTTAAAAAATAGCTCTCCTCTGCTTGGTAACAGTTGGTTTCCATCAGATATACATCCTTCTTGTCTATGTTTTTTAAAAACTGATTTTTCAATCTACTTTTTCCGATACCAGCTTCTCCTACCACCAGATACGAATGACTGCTACCTTTTTTGATAAAACTTCTATAGTTATTTAATAGTCTTTTTACCTCTTCCTTTCTTCCGTAAAAAAAGTCTTCTTGTTTTCCTTGACTTCTTGTTTCTTCTTGTTGCCTATTGCTCAAAATCTCTTGAAGCAGATCTTTGGTAGCTACATCCGGCATGATTCCTAATTCCTCTTGCAGTACTTGTTGTAATCGATTATAAAGGTCTATCGCTTTATTATAAGACCCTTGGCGGCTGTACAAGTTCATAAGTATGCGATAGGCATTTTCATTATAGGAATCTGTATGAACCAGTAATTTTGCATAATATTCTAACATTTCCTGATCTTCTTCAGCAGAAAGCTGGTGTAGCTTTTCTTGGAGTTTTATAATATAGAGATCTCTATAATATCCTCTGTTTTCAGACATCCATCCTTCAAAAACTTCGTCTTCCTTAACATGAAAGCCTTGAAGAAATTCACCATCATAGATCTCAATAGCATTTTCTTCATCTGAGAGAAATACTTTTAAATCACTTTCTAGTTTGATATCAGGATTTAACATGACAATAGATTTTTTAGGAGAAATAATAATATTTAAATCAAAAGCTTTTCTAATCTTATACATTGCATTTCTTAAATTTTTTTTAGCCGTTTCCTCTTCCATCTCTCCCCACAAAAGATGTACTAGTTCATCCCGTGTAGCCTGTTGATGCACAACCAGGTAATAAAACAAGGCCTCCGCCTTTTTAAAAGGCAGAAACACTTTTTTACTATTTTTAAAAATAGTAGGTGTATTAAAGAACTTTACATAAATACAATCCATGACTTATCCACCTTTTTCTACTAAAATCTTTAAAAATCTGTTTTATAATCATTTAAAATTGATATTGATTTTTATTTAGTTCACATTTTTATTATAATGGATAAATAAAAATATGACAAAGGCTGCCCTCTGTCATATTTTACGATGATCTATGAATTTCAATTTAGGAAAAACATGTAAATGAACCTTGCTTCTCCTTTTCTATCTTCCATGTCTTTTACAACTTTACATTAGCTAGAATATCTTTTTCCAATGCGCCTATTTTTGTTTCTATTTCCTTCACCTTCTGAGAAACTTCTTCTACAAACGCAGCATCTTGGATAGATCCAAGGTTGATTTTTACATTATATAAAGCTGAAAGCACCGCAGTTCTTGCCATCATCGCTGCTACAGCTCCGTCTGTAATAGCATTTTGGTTTCCCTTTACAACGACAGTTTCAATCCTCTGCATCATAGAAAATGCTTTTTGTGCTACTGTTAGAGGCACTAAAGCTGCTTTTTTTGTTGCCTCTTCAATGGCCTCTTTTCTTTTAGCCACTTCTTCTTCTGTTTCTTTAGGCAGCTTAAAGGCAGCCATTACTTCGTTATAAGCATCTGAATCCTTATCGATGTCTTCTATTAGCTCTTGTCTAGCTTGAAGAACGTCTTTAACTACATCCTTCATCTCTTCTTCTACTTCCACATACTTTTTTCTTCCTATAGTTAAATTAGCCACCATTTCTGTTAGAGCAGCAGCTACTGAAGCACTTAGGGCTGCTACACTTCCTCCTCCTGGCACTGGATCATTAGAGGCGGTTTTTTGTAAAAAATCCTTTACGGTTAAATCTGTTAACATCTTTCTCTCCCCTTTCAAACCTTTTCTATTTTAGGAAAAACAACGACACCATCTTTCACTACCTTCTCTACTGTACTTACACCAATATGATAAGGTATGTACTTATAAGAGGGAAACTCCAAGATAACAATATCTCCTTGTTTTCCTATATCTATACTACCAATTTTATCAGCTCTGTCAACAGCTGCTGCTCCATTAATGGTTAGTGCTGTAAGGGCTTCTTCTGTAGTAATACCCATATACAGTGTAGCTAGAGCAAAAATCAGTGGAATAGACTCTGTAAAACAGCTGCCGGGATTCAAGTCTGTTGCTAAAGCCACAGCACAGTTTTGATCAATCATATACCTGCCTCTAGCAAACTCCTCCTTCAAGCTAAAGGCGGTTCCAGGTAGAAGGGTAGCTACTACTCCTGCCTTTTCCATATCTCTTATCCCCTGGTCAGAAGCCTGTAGCAAGTGATCAGCAGATATAGCACCCAACTCTGCTGCTAATTCTGCTCCTCCTAGTGGCACAATTTCATCCGCATGAAGTTTTATTTTAAAGCCCATTTCTTTTGCTTTTGTTAGAAGCCTTCTGGATTGTTCTATAGAAAATACCTTATCCTCACAAAAGACATCACAAAACTCCGCCAGTTTTCTTTCAGCTACATCTGGCATCACTTTTTCAATGAAAAAGTCTATCAATATATCTTCTTTTCCTTTATATTCCTTAGGTACTGCATGGGCACCTAAAAAGGTGCTGACAACATCAATAGGATGCACAGCGTCTACTTCCTTCATGACCTCCAACTGCTTCATTTCCGTATCATAATCTAAACCATAGCCGCTTTTACCTTCAACCGTTGTTACGCCAAAGGACAGCATGCAATCCAGTCTTTTCATAGCACTTTCGAAGAGTTCTTCCTTAGTAGCTTCCTTGGTAGCCTTCACACTGCTAAGGATACCTCCACCCCGTTCCATAATATCCATATAACTATCTCCTCGAAGTCTCCAAGAGAATTCTTCCGCTCTATAACCACCAAAGAGAAAATGTGTATGGGAATCAACAAAGCCAGGTAATACTGCCTTATTGCTGGCATCAATCACTTCGTAGTTTTCCTCAGAATATTGTTTTAGTATTTCTTCTGTCTTTCCCACCGCCTTGATAATGCCCTCTTCAATGACGACAGCCCCATCAAGAATAATTTGAAGGTCTGACATTTCCTTGCCTTTTTTTGCTCTAAACCCACTGCAGGTCACAAGTTCCGCAGCATTTTTGATCAATAAATTTCCTTTTTTCATCATCATCACTCCATCAATCTAGCTTCTAACACCTGCTCCATAGAAAAATCCTCTAAGCCAAGATAATAAGCTGCTGTATCTACAAGAGCTTCCATAGGAACAGAACCAATAACTTCACTTCCTATCACGTTTACCCCATATCGTTTGGCTTCTATTCTAATCAGTTCAAACACTCTATATAAAGCGGTTTTTGTATAGTCTGTCATATTCATAGAAACCTGAACAATGCCTCGGTCCTTTAACTCTACACCTATTCCTTTACAATATCTAAGGCCTCCACTCATATGTCTTACGTTTTTTGCAATCTTGTCAGCTATTTCTAATCGATCTGTATCTAAGTTTACATTGTAGGCCACTAAAGGCATCCTAGCACCTACAGCAGTAACACCAGCGGTAGGATGAATTTCCTTCGGTCCAAAGTCAGGATGCCAATCAGGTTGTTTTACTTTTTCAGCCATACCTTCAAACTGTCCTTTTCTCACTTGAGCCAAGTTCTCTCTTTCAGGTGTTGAAGCTGCCTTTTCGTATAAATAAATAGGTAGGTTATATTTTTTAGATGCTTCTTCAGCTACTTCCTTTGCCAGCTCTACTGCTTCTGTCATACTTACATTGGTAATAGGAATAAAGGGAACAACATCTACTGCGCCCATCCTAGGATGCTGTCCTTCGTGTTTGGTCATATCTATGACTTCTATGGCGATTCCTATCGCCTCTATTACTGCATTTTTTAGAGGCTGAGGCTCACCTACCACCGTTACCACTGCTCTATTATGATCTTCATCTCTGCTATAATCCAGTAGTTTTACCCCTTCTTTTCCTCTAAAGGCATCTACAATTTTTTCTATTTTTTGTAAATCTTTGCCTTCACTGAAATTAGGTACACATTGTAGAATTTTTTTCTTATGACTCATAATAAATTTTCCACCTTTCACTACATACTTATTATTTTTTGAAAGCCTTGTCTACTAAATCCTTTATCAAATCTTCCTTAGGAATAAAAGGTAAGGTAATATGATCGGTTGTAGTATTTTCTTGATTGTATTCTATACTAGTTGAAATAGAGTTTTCATTTCTAGCCCATGCTCTTCTAGCAACTCCCCCCATTACATCCCAAGGCATTGCAGTTCTTAGTATATTATCTACCCTTTCACTGCCATCTAGTACCATACCAAATCCACCATTAATCGATTTTCCTATTCCTACGCCGCCTCCATTATGAAGAGCAATTAAACTCATTCCTCTAGCTGCATTTCCTGCAAAACATTGGGTAGCCATATCTGCCATTACATTACTTCCGTCCTTGATATTTGAAGTTTCTCTAAAAGGGGAATCTGTACCACTTACATCATGATGATCCCGTCCTAGCATAATAGGACCTACTTCACCATTTCTAACCATCTCATTAAACTTCAGGGCGATTCTCGTTCTCCCCATAGCATCTTGGTATAGAATTCTCGCCTGCGTTCCAACCACCATCTTGTTTTTTTCTGCATCACGAATCCATACATAATTATCTCTATCTTGTCCTCTTCTATTAGGGTCGATCAGATCCATGGCTGCTTTATCAGTTTTGATTAAGTCTTCATGCTTTCCACTTAAGCATACCCATCTAAAAGGCCCATAGCCATAGTCAAATAACTCCGGTCCCATAATATCTTCTACATAAGAAGGAAAAATAAAACCTTCTTTTTCATCTCGACCATTCTTAGAAATTTCCTTTACACCAGCATCATAGACAGACTTCATAAAAGCATTGCCGTAATCGAAGAAATAGGTGCCTCTTTCTACCAGTGTTTTGATCAACTGAAAATGTTCCTTTAGCGTTTTGTCTACTAACTGTTTGAACTTTTCTCTATCACGTTTTAGCATATCTGTTCTCTCATCAAAACTCAGTTCTCTTGGACAATACCCACCTTCATATACAGCATGACAAGAGGTTTGATCAGAAAGTAAATCAATTTTTATATGGTTGTCTACAGCATACTGTAATAAATCAACAATATTTCCGTGATAAGCTATAGAAACAGTCTCCCTTTTTTCTATATATTCTTTGGCTGTATCAAATACTTCCTTTAGATCTGCGGAAACCTTGCTTACCCAACCTTGATCGTATCTAGTTTGAATTCTAGAGGAATCTACTTCAGCAACAATTCCTACACCATTGGCGATTTCTACAGCTTTAGGCTGGGCTCCACTCATTCCTCCAAGTCCCGATGTTACAAACAACACACCGCTTAGGTCTTCATCTTGTTTTAATCCTAGTTTTAATCTTCCTGCATTTAACAAAGTATTGAAGGTACCGTGGACAATTCCCTGTGGTCCTATATACATCCATCCTCCAGCTGTCATTTGTCCATAATTAGCAACCCCCATTTGCTCTGCTATGTCCCAATCCTTTAAGTTATCAAACATACCCACCATAAGGGCATTGGTAATAATAACTCTAGGTGCATCTGCCTTTGACTTAAATAAACCTAGGGGATGACCAGACTCAATGACTAGGGTTTGTTCATTGGTCATAACTTCAAGGTACTTTTTGATTAGCTGATATTGCATCCAGTTCTGACATACCTTTCCTGTTTCCCCATAGGTTACTAATTCATAAGGGTAAAGAGCAATATCAAAGTCTAAGTTGTTATCCATCATTACTTGAAAGGCTTTTCCTTCAATACAATTGCCTTTATATTCATCTATAGATTTTGCTTTTATATTTCCTTGTGGTCTATAACGATAGCCATAGATTCTTCCTAGTGTCATCAGTTCCTCTAAAAATTCCGGTGCCAAAACTTCATGTAATTCTTCAGGAATATAACGCAAGGCATTTTTCAAAGCTATTTCAGTCTGGGTTTTTGTAAGCTTAAAACCTCGATCAGGTGCTCGGCGAATACCCTCTACAAACTCAGGATATTCTGGTAAAACATTATCTAGTTTGATGGTCATTGCATGAAATATATTGGTATTACTGATCATGTCAAAACTCCCCTTTCAACTATTCTTTATATACTTCTCTTTAAGTTAAATTATATTGATCTTCCGTCACCATAACGTCTAATTTTTATATTTTTTGCAAAAAAAAGTCTGACTATTTGTCAGATTTTTTTGCTTATACTGCTTTTAGTATGTCCACAATACCATTATTTAATTGTTCTGTTAAATCAACATTTTTCCTTATTTCAATTGGATTGCCTAAAGCATCACGTAAAACTCTTACCACTGGTCTTGTGGGAAAATCTTCATGAGAATTCACCACAATTCCTTCTTCACCGGATCGTAGTTTTACTAAAGTTCCTACTGGATAAATAGAAATCTGCTTTAGAAATATTTTTACTAAATCACAGTCAAATTGATGATATCCCATCGTTATTAAATACTCGATGGCATCATGAGGAGGAATACCTGGTCGATAAACCCTGTGGGAGGTTAGAGCATCGTATACATCACATATAGCTACAATTCTTGAAAATTCATGTATTTGTTTACCTATAAGTCCGCTGGGGTATCCTTTTCCATCAAAACGTTCGTGGTGATCTCGAATAATCCAAGAAACTTCCTCCTTGAGTCCCTTTAGATTTCCTACTACTTGATACCCATATAACGTGTGTTTCTTCATTTCTTTATATTCTTCCTCTGTTAAAGCTCCTGGCTTCGTTAAAATTTCACTTCTGATATTTACCTTTCCTATGTCATGCAATAAAGCCCCTAGGCCTAAGATCTGCAGATCTTTTTTTTCATACTCTAAGGCTATACCCATAATTAAGGCCAAAACACATACGTTTACACAATGTCCGAAAGTATACTCGTCGATACTCCTTATATCCGTTAAATTTAAAAGAATACCTCTATCCTCCATCAACTCTTCAGTAAGCCGTAGGATAGCAGTTTGTAATTTTTGTATATCCATTTCTTTTTTCATGTGGATACCTGTCACTGCATCCTTTATTGCTGTTAAAGCTATTGTTCTTGTTTCTTCTGTAATGATCTTTTGTATTTCTGGTTTGCTGCTTTTACTCCAATATATATATATATGATTTATACTGTATCTTTTAAGTTTTTCTATGTAAAATTCCTTTAAAACCATCTCCCGATCTATTAGCAGTCTGCCTTCTTTTGTATATATGGGCTTCGCTAAAATCATTCCAGGTGTTGCTGCAGAAGTATAAAGTTTGATCACAGCCTTCCCCCCTCATTTTGGTTAAGTTTACCCTGTTGTTCTCTACTAAACAATATTTTCTACAAAAGAACCAAAATTCCTACTAAATATTAAAATATTTGTAGAAATTTTGGTTCTTTTAGTACTATTTTCCTAATCAAAACTTTCCTGATTCTTCATCTGCAGTCTTTTAGCAATTTCCTCGATTTTTCTTAATCTATGGTTAACACCAGATTTTCCAATGGAAGGCGTAATCATTTGTCCCAATTCCTTTAAACTAGCCTCTTGGTAGTTTAAACGCAAGTCAGCAATCTCTCTCAATCCTTCAGGTAGAGCATTAATCCCTACAGTATCCCTTATATACTCGATGTTTTCAATTTGTCTCATGGAAGCGTTTACAGTTTTGCTTAAATTTGCAGTTTCACAATTGACAATTCTATTTATATCATTTCTCATTTGTTTATAGACCCGGATATTCTCTAAATCTAATAATGCTTTATGGGCTCCTATAATATTTAAAATATCTACCACTTGATCTCCTTCTTTAATATAAACGACATAACTTCCTTTACGTTCTACAGTTTTAGCGTTTAGATTAAATTCATTAATTAAATTTTTGAGATCTTCACTATGCTGTAAGCTGTTGGTAACGAATTCTAAGTGGTAAGTTTTTTCTGGAGCACTGATAGAACCTCCACCTAAAAAGGCTCCCCTTAAATAAGCTCTTTTGCAGCAATGCTTTGTTAAAAGCTCCTTAGGAAGTTCATAGGTTATATCAAAAGAATTGTTATCTTCTTTTAAGATTCCTACTTGTTTTAGAATTGTTACACTCCCCATACCGTGACTAATCATCATCATATAGTAGTTATTTTTCTTGAGCCTTGAATTTCTTCTAATCATTACTTCCGTGTGAATTTCAAATAACTTTTTAATATATTTAAATATCTTTCTAGCAGTAGATGGATTTTCTGTATTGATTCTTAAATTGATTTTTTTAAGTCCTGTCAAGTGCAAAGTTCCACTCATCCTTATAAGAGCTGCTAATTCCGCTAGTTTACAACAATGTTGTTCTGGAAAAATTCTTGCCAACTCTGACTTGGTATTTGCTGAAAAAGACATAACATCACAACCTTTTATCTTATTATTTAGTATTTCCAAAATTAAGTATTATAATTTTAAAAGAACTGTACAAAATAGTAGTGGGTAATATATATTATTAATGGAGGTGTATTGATCAATGAAACAACATCCAAAAATGGAAGTAATGTGTCACGTACACAACTGTAAGTTTAATGAAACCGACTACTGTTTTGCTCCAAAATTAGAAGTAAATGCAAAAGGCAATGCAGATATGGCTAATTCTTCTGACGAAGCACTTTGTACAACTTTCCAATCTAAATAATTCATCTATCTATAAGACCTCACTTACTTTGTGAGGTCTTCTTAATTTCTCGAATAGCTTTTTGGATAATTTCTTTCTCGTCATCGTATTTTGCTAAACCTGCAGCACGATTGATATGAATAAACTTTGCATCAATAAATCCTTCTTCTTTAAGAGGTATGCACTGGATTTGCCTTGCTCGCATCAAAAACCAATGAACTGTCTTATTAATAAGGTCATTATCTTCCCAACTATTTTTAAATGTATAATGAATTTCTCCTAAATATTTCAATACTTCAACTTTTACAGCTGCTTCTTCATGTACCTCCCGCACAGCAGCTTCTTCGATTGTCTCAGGATGTTCTACTTTTCCCTTTGGAAGTACCCAGTCCCCATTATATTTTTTTAACAATAGTATTGCATTGCCAAAAACCACTACCCCGCCAGCGCTGATTTCCTCTCTCACAACTTCAACTCCTTTAAGCTTTATGCGCATTAATCCACGATGAAGTCCTCTAGTATGTCTATTTATTATTTAATAATTTTTTGTGAAATATTATAATAATAAATTACCATATTAAATTATTTATTTCAATGAGAAACTCATCAAATAAGAAAAAAGACAAATTACCCCCTTCAAGGAAAATTTGTCTTAAAACTCATTCATACAACTTTACTTACTCTCCAACAGGCTTTAGTTTAGCAGTAAAGTGTCTCAGCACTTCTGGTTCGTAGGTAAATTTAAAACCCTTTAAGGTTTCCCGCCTACGCCAAATTTCTATTAAGGCATCTGCTACAACATCCATATGATTATAGGTATATACCCTTCTTGGTATCGTAAGTCTTAATAGTTCCATTGGAGATTCTAGCTGCTTTCCTGTTTCTGGGTCTCTACCTAATAGAAATGAACCGATTTCCACCGCTCTTACCCCAGCTTCTTTATATAACTCTACACAAACGGCTTGTGCAGGGAATTGATGATAAGGTATCTGAGGACAAAACTTTTTGCAATCAACGAATACAGCATGCCCTCCCACTGGTCTTTGAATAGGAATTCCCGCCTCCACCAGTCTCTGACCTAGATATTCTATTTGTCCGATTCTACTTTCTAGATAGTCTTCCTCCACCACTTCCCTTAATCCTCTGGCCAAAGCCTCCATGTCTCTTCCTGATAATCCACCGTAGGTAGGGAAGCCTTCTATAGGCACCACCATGGAACGCACCTTTGTATATAATTCCTCATCTTCTTTAACAGCAATCATTCCCCCCATATTCACAATGCCATCTTTTTTAGCACTCATAGTAAGGGCGTCACCATAGCTGAACATTTCTCTTATGATTTCTGTAATCTCTTTACTTTCATAGCCAACTTCTCTTTTTTTGATAAAATATGCGTTTTCTGCAAATCTAGCAGCATCAAAAACTACCTTGAGTCCATATTGATCAGCAATTTTCTTTACGCCTCTAATATTTTCCATAGATACTGGCTGACCACCTACACTATTACAGGTCACGGTTATAATGATAAAGGCACAGTTTTTTACTCCCTTTTCTTCAATAAAATCCTGAAGCTCTTCTAAGTCAAAGTTCCCCTTAAAAGAATGCTCTTTTTCCGTGTCAAAGGCTTCTTTTGTAACGAAATTAACAGCTCTGCCGCCTTTTAGCTCAACATGAGCCTTTGTTGTATCAAAGTGCATATTACTCAACACATACTGTCCCTTTTCCTCAATTAAGATGGGAAATAGAACATTTTCTGCGCCTCGTCCTTGATGAGTAGGTACAAAGTATTGGTAGCCAATAATATCCTGGACGCTTTTTTCTAAATGATAGTAATTTCTGCTGCCAGCATAGGATTCATCTCCTAGCATTAAACCCGCCCACTGCCAATCACTCATAGCACCTGTGCCACTATCTGTCAATAAATCAATATATATATCCTCTGCCCTCAGGGCAAACTGATTGTATCCTACTTCTTGAATCTTTCTTTCTCTTTCTTCTTTAGGTATTAATTTAATGGGTTCTACCATTTTAATTTTATAGGGTTCAGCTTTCTTTATAGACATAATACTTAAGATCCTCCTCTATTAAGGTTTGGTTAAAAAATTTTATGTTTTAAAAAATTTTAACTATTATTAATTTCTACACTTCTCTTGCAATTCCTTCTAATTTATTATGTCTATTTAAAATTTTTTAAATATGTTCTATTTTTTGTAAGTTGTTCTTATTTTTTCCTTTTCATCCCGTTGGCTAAATCAACAATTATTTTAGATAGCTGTACTGCATCATGCCTGACATAATCTTTTTTGATCTCAACGAGATTGCTTTCAATAAATTTTATCCCTTTATTTTTAAGATCTTCTCGATCCTTCTCTGTTATCTTTACTATACTAGCTCCTTCTTGCTGATATTTATAATAGGCACCATCGAAAACTTCACCATCATTTGCTATCACATAATCTATGACCAATTTAGGACAATGCTCTAAAATAGCATTTACATGATCCATTACAGAGTATCCATCCGTCTCCCCCGGTTGTGTCATGATGTTAGAGATATATACTGTCTTATTATTAGATCGCCGTATGGCCTCAGTAATATTTTTCACCAATAGATTAGGTAAAATACTGGTATAAAGGCTGCCAGGGCCTAGCACAATGATATCTGCCCCGTAAATAGCTTCCACTACCTCCTTTAACCCCTCCGCTTCCTTAGGTTTTATAAAGACCCTGTCAACAGCACTATTTTCCTCTACACTTTTTTGTGGGATATTGGACTCTCCCTTAACTACTTTTCCGTTTTTTAGTGCAGCATATAAGATAATATTTTCCAATGTGACAGGATAAACTTCTCCTGTCACTGCTAATACTTCGCTAATTTTTTTAATAGCTTCTTCAAAATTATTGCTAATACCATTCATTGATGCAATAAATAAATTCCCAAAGCTTTGACCTTTTAAACTTCCCTCCTGAAACCGATATTGAAGAAGCTGTTCCATGGTTGGTTCCATCTCCGCCAAGGCTAAAATACAGTTTCGTATATCTCCCGGAGGCAACATTCCTAAATCCTCCCTTAACTTGCCGGAGCCTCCTCCATCATCTGCCACCGATACAACTACTGTAATATTAGCAGTATACAACTTTAATCCTCTAAGAAGGATAGATAAACCTGTACCTCCTCCTATTACCACCACCTTAGGCCCTTTAGATAAGAGTTTTTTGTTTAAACTGCCATTTACGGTAGCAATGTCTTGTGCCACTGACTTCAGTCCACGGTGAAATCCGTGATAAATAAAAAAAATACCTAGTAGTCCTATAAAAAATCGTAAGCCCCCATGAAGCTGAATCATCTCAAAAAAATATGAAAGAGAAAAAGCCAGTAAAAGGATGCCTAATACACCTAATACGACCCATCTTTTTATCTGTAGTCCTGGCTTCAACCAATAAATAGCCTTCATTTAAGCTCATTTCCTTTCCCCTAATGTATCATCCCTATGGGTTAAAATCGTTCGATATCCTTTTTCTTTTAGTTTATGATACAACACATAGGCTATGGTTACAGATCTATGCTTGCCACCAGTGCACCCAATAGAAATAACCAGTTGATTTTTACCTTCCTTTATGTAATGCGGTATAAGAAAGTCGGTTAACTCAAAAAGTTTATTAGAAAATTCAACACTTATTGGTGAATTCATTACGTATTCTCTAACTTTTAAATCCTTACCGGTAAAATCTCGAAGTTCCTCTATATAGTAAGGGTTTGGTAAAAAGCGGACATCAAAAACTAAATCCGAATCTAAAGGAATACCATGCTTAAAGCCAAAGGAAGTTATATAAATCATCAGATTATCAGTTTTATTCCCTTCGAAGTAAATATTTCTTAATTCTTCCTTCAATTGTCCAGGAGTCATTCTTGTAGTATCAATAATATTTGTAGCCATCATTTTTAATTTTTTAAGTCTTACTCTTTCTTTATTAATACCTTCTCCTATGCTTTCATTAAAGGAAAGTGGATGATTACGACGGGTTTCTTTAAACCTTTTAATTAAAGCACTATCACTAGCATCTAGGAATAAAATTTCATAATGATATTCTAAATCCCTTAACCCATCTAGACTCTCAAACAAGTCATCAAAAAACATTCCACCACGAATATCAATCACTAATGCTACCTTCTGTATATCTCCATGAGACTGTAGACACAATTCCACAAACTTTGGAATCAGTGCAGGGGGTAAATTATCAACACAATAAAATCCTAAGTCCTCCATGCATTTCACCGCTTGACTTTTTCCCGCCCCCGACATACCAGTTATAATAACAAATTTCATTTTTATCTAACTCCTCTTTTGTATTTGCTACTTACTCTTCTCCTACGATACGAACCTCCGGCTGCAATTCTACAGCAAACTGCTCAAACACTTTTTTTTGTATAAGGGCCATTAAGTTTAACACATCCGCTGCTGTTGCTTGACCGATGTTTACAATAAAACCTGAATGTAGGTCTGATACCTGCGCATCCCCTACCCTTGCCCCCTTCAACCCAGCATCTTGAATCAACTTTCCTGCAAAATACCCTGGAGGCCTTTTAAAGGTACTCCCGGCACTAGGAAGGTGCAGTGGTTGTTTTGTCGTTCTCTTTTGTGTTAAATCATCAGTGATGGCTTTAATATCCTCATACTTACCCTCTTCAAACTTCATTGTGACTTCCAAAACAATATAATTTTTTTTCTGTATGATACTGCTTCTATAGCCTAGTTCTAGTTCCTCAAAAGATAAGTCTAATACTTCTCCCTCTTGGTCTAAAACTTTACAACGTTCTACAACATCCTTCATTTCTCCGCCATAAGCACCGGCATTCATGGTGATTGCCCCACCCAAAGTGCCGGGAATCCCACTGGCAAATTCAAAGCCCTTCAGACTTTTTTGAAGAACCCTTTTTGACAAAGTAGATAATAATATACCAGCTTGTGCTACAACCCCTTTTTCAGAGATAGTTACGTCATTAAATTTTTCAGCTATCTTTATTACAACCTTTCTCATTCCCTTATCCCTTACTAAGAGGTTAGAACCATTCCCCATAACGAAGTACTCTGCCCCTTCGGCTTTGCAAAGTGCTATAGCTTGTTGAATTTCTTCTACTTTTTGAGGCATCAATAATATATCGGCAGGCCCCCCGATTTTAAAGGAGGTGTGTTTTTTCATCGGCTCATCTAACAAAACATTTTCCTTTATCATGAAAGCTAAAAATTGTTGGTATAACTTATTTTTATCCAAATTATTCACTCCTAAGCTCATAAAGTTTATTAAAGTATATCTTTTTTTCTATTCTTGGTCAATTCATCACTTTTCGGCAGCATTTAACATAACTTCTACTTTTTCCTGTGCTTCTTTTATAACTTGCTGAGATGACCTATTTTCTAAAACCCCCATACGTATTTCATTCTGCAATATTCTATCAATTTCCTTCCAATAGGGGTGAGGAGGGATTATTTTCGCAGTTTCAGCATTTTCATAGATTTGTGTCATCATAGGATCATCTTGGTAAATGTTTCCGACTTCCTTCTTTACGGGAAATACACCGAGACGATTTAGCTCTTCTTGATGTTTTTCATCCGCCAAGTATTTTAGAAACTTTATACAGACTTCTAGCTTTTCTCTGTCTTCTTGCTTATAAATCCCATATGCCCCTATACCACTGGTCATTGTTAAGGGGTTTCCTAACTTTCCTGTTGGGTAATTAGCCACTTGGTAATCAAATCCTACACCTTCATTTTTTAAGTTTTCCAATACATTTAACGCCCATGTTCCCACAGGATAAACAGCGATGTTTTTATCCTTGTAAAAGTTGGTCCATGCAGCATTTGAAGTATTTTCACCAAAGTCAGGTGGTGTTACCTTATATTTATGTTTTAGATCTATTAGCTTTTCTAATCCTGTTAAGGCTCCTTCATCATAAAAAGCGTATTGAAAATTATTATTTATAACTTCTCCTCCATCACTTAATAGTATTCCCCATATATTATAATAACCTGATTGTATAAAACTATTAAATCCAAAATGATCTATTTTCCCGTTTCCCTTACTATCGTAGGTTAGTTGTTGTAGTTTCTCTATAAATTCTTCATAAGTCCAGTTGCCGTCAACCGGTGGCTCCACCCCCCGCTCGTTAAACAAATCCAGGTTTAATACCATTGTATAGGTACTCATCATCCACGGAAGGCCCCATATATGTCCATCATAGCTGACTGCCTTAATCGCATCTTCCTTAAAGCTACTTACTTCCTCCGCTGTTAGGTAAGGGTCCAAGGGTTGTAATACCTCTTTGCTTAAAATACTATAATCACTGCCAATCGGTAAGACATCTGGAGGATTTCCCATTTTTATAGCAGTATCTAGTTTAATTCCTCCCCGTTCCCAATCTAAAGGTTTAAAATCTATATAAACACCAGGATTTTCTTTTTCAAAGGCCCGTATTTTTTCATAGATCCACCTAAAATTTGTGCCGGTTTTTCTATCCAATCGCGGATAATCCCAAAAACTTATCACGCCCCTCCACTCCGCTTCTTTTTTCGTCACATTATAGTCCCTATCTCTTGGATGAAACTTACTTAAATAAAAGGGACCTCCAGCAATGAATAAAATTAATACTATATAAATGAAGATTTTTAGCCATGTTTTCTTTATCTTTTTCATATCAATCCCCCCTACTTATGTCTATTCCAACCTATTATTCAATATTCATATGGATAAATAGGCAAAAAAAAGAATGCATTTTATTCTGCACTCTCTATTTTAACAAGATTATTAACTTGGATCCTTCCTGCCTCAAGGGGTCTTCCAAAAAATATATGCTTACTCAAAGTACATATATGCTCCTTAGCCAAGGCAGGACACCCTTTATGACACTTTTTTCCTACATCTGTTATGTCGATAGTTACACTACCTATAGCCATTTTAGTGTTTGGAAGAAGTTCCGACATATCCAATTCTTCTATAACAAAGTTTCCCATAAACTTCTCATGACAAAAGCCTCTTATCTTATCCTTTTGTAACTGTTCATACCCTGTATCAGTAATAAAGCTCAGGTCTTTTCTTGTGTCTTCTCCCTTAAGAAGCTCCAACACCAGCTCCTTACACTGTCTCCAAATACCCTCTTGATCTTTACTAAAAATAGCCGTTACCTTTGGCAATAGTTATCAACCTCCTATTTCCGACATATTTCTTTTTCCTAGTTGATAATCCTCTGCCAATAAATAATGTTGTTGGGGCTTAGCGAACATAGCCTCTTCTAAAACTTCCTTTAACCGACTACTATCATTTCTTACGATATTTAATATATCTATTTCCGCATCGCTGTGAAGACAAGGTTTTAACTTACCATCACTGGTCATTCTGATTCTATTACATTCTCCACAGAAATGGCTGCTGATAGGATTGATAAAACCTACTTTTCCCTTGGCTCCTGGCAGCTTATAATACTTTGCTGGGCTTGAGGTATGATGGGCTAAAGGAACTAGATTCCCTATCATTTTCTTTATTTTTTCATTAGAAATAAAACGATGTTTCGCCCAGTTCCCAGCTTCCCCTATAGGCATTAACTCAATAAATCTTACTTCTATATCATCATCCATTGTAAGCTTAACAAAATCTTCTACCTCGTCTTCATTATGTCCCCCTATTACAACAACGTTTAATTTTACCGGGGTCATACCTAGTCGAATCACTTCCTGTATACCATCTAACACCTTGTTAACGTTACCACCTCTAGTTATTTCAGCGTACTTCTCAGGTTTTAAAGAATCTATACTGATATTTACTCTTTTTAATCCTGCTTTTTTTAAATCTTTCGCATAATCTTTTAACAAAATACCATTGGTGGTTACAGCAATATCCTTTATACCATCAATTTTTGATAAGTTACCTATAAAATCAACAATCCCTTTTTTTACTAAGGGCTCCCCTCCTGTAACCCTTATTTTATCTACCCCTAATGTAGCTGCCACCTTGGCAATTTCGGTGATTTCTTCAAAGGAAAGCATGTCTTCATGCTTTTTCTTATGATCTATTCCTTTTTCTGGCATACAATAAAGACATCTTAAATTACATAAATCCGTAATAGATATTCTCATATAATTAATCTTTCTATTGTACTGATCCTTCATCCTATCACCCCTATTAAAAAAAGCTAGTCCAAGAAAGGACTAACTTTTAAATTTTGTCAACAGTTCCTTTCCAGTTACGGGAGGCATAAAAATTTCTCTTCATACCCATAGGCTGCCTCCCTTAGGCAAAAGCCCTTAGAGATAACAGCTCGGAAATATTCATTTGTCTGTTATGTTTCATAATCATTATACCACGTTTATAAAGAAATTGGAATATTTTTTTCACCATTATAAATATTCAGTCTTTTGCTTCTTGCAACCATGATACCCATGTATATCAACAAATTTTCTATATTCTTAGTATAACATAAAAACCTATTCTTTTCTTGTAAATTGTTTTGATAACAAGCTTTCGGGTATAATTTATATGCGATTACTATATTAAGTTCTAACATTTTTAGGAGGAGAGTTATGAAAAACACCCTAAGTATTTTAAAATATGCCATGGAGATGGAAAAACAAGGCTATGAGTTTTTTAAAAGCAATGCTGAAAAGATGACTTTAGCCAGTGCAAAACAAATGTTTCAAAAATTGGCGGATGTGGAAATGGATCACTATAATCTTATAAAAGAACAAGTAGATTATATTGAAATTAATAACGAAATTAAAGATGTAGCATTTGATTTAGACGGAGAAAAAGCTTTATTTGAAGAAAGAGCCCAAAAAGAAATGTTGGATCAGACTATAGGAGAATCCATGACACCTGATTTGACAATTTTAAGAACTGCTTACTTAATAGAAAGAGACTACGCTGAGTTCTACAGAAAGGCTGCTGAGGATACTGATGAACCAAAGGCTAAAAAGCTTTTTGAATCCTTGGCTGCATGGGAAACAGGTCATGAAAATCTATTTAAAGAAGAGTATGACCGCCATATGAAGGAGTATATGAATCAACCTTGGGGAGGATAAAAGTTAAAGGAGCTGCATAGCAGCTCCTTTAACTTATTAGGGAGTAAGAACTTTATACTAAATTTTAGAAACCCTCACACCAGTTACCTTTAATCCAGGTATTTTACAATACTTATCTAATTCCTCATCATTTGTCAACACATTGGCACCATCTGCCCAGTGAAAAGGAATAAACAGTACATTTTCATCTACAATATCAGTTACCTTCGCCGCTATAGTAATTTCTCCACGACGCGATGCAACTTTAATAAGTTCTCCATTTTTTATACCCTTGGCTTCAGCTAGCTTAGGATTGATTTCAACATAAGCTTCTGGAGCAAGTCTATGAATTCCTTCGGTTTTACCCGTCATGGTCTTGGTATGATATTGGTATAAAATACGGCCTGTTGTTAGTACTAATGGGTATTCTTCACTGGTCAATTCATCAGATTCAACAAATTCAACAGGCTTTAATAAACCAGCACCTCTGGCAGGCTTACCAGCATGTAAAAACTTGGTGCCTGGGTGTTCTTCTGTAGGACATGGCCATTGAATTCCTACTTCCTCAATTCTGAGGTAGGTGATACCTGCATATTGTGGTGTAACGCTTCTGATTTCTTCAAAGATCTCTTCCGTGCTGTTATACTTTTTATCATAACCAAGTTTATTCATCAGCTCCATAAAGATCACCCAATCGGGTTTTGCTTCTCCAGAAGGTTCAACAGCTTTTCTTACCCTTTGCACTCTTCTTTCTGTATTGACAAAGGTACCCTCTTTCTCAGCAAAGGAAGCGGCTGGCAATACTACGTCTGCTAAAGCAGCTGTCTCTGTTAAGAAGATATCCTGCACCACTACAAAAGTATTCTTTAAAGCCTTTTCCACATGCTTCGTATTTGGATCAGAAACCATTGGGTTTTCTCCAAAGATGTAAAGGACCTTCACATCTCCTGCCTCCGCTCCATGCATTACTTCTGGAATCGTTAATCCTATTTTATCTGAAAGCTTTGTTTCCCAAGCAGTTTCAAACTTTTCTATCACCGCTGGGTTGTTGACAGGTTGATATCCTGTCATAACATTTGGCAGAGCCCCCATATCACAGGCACCCTGAACATTGTTCTGTCCTCTTAACGGATTTACCCCCGTACCTTCTCTACCTAGATTCCCAGTAACCAAAGCTAGGTTAGATAAACTCATTACATTTTCTGTACCATTATGGTGTTGGGTAACCCCCATACAATATAATATCGTTCCCTTATTGGCTTCAGCATAAAGTCTTGCTGCTTTACGAATATCTTCGGCATCTACACCACATATTTCCGCTGCCTTTTCTGGTGTATACTTTGCAACAACTTCTTTTAGTGCTTCAAAGCCTTCTGTGTTTTCTTCAATATATGTTTTATTCTCTAGCTTTTCCTCTAAAATAACATGAATCATAGCATTTGATAAGGCAATCGTGGTACCTGGTTTAATTTTCAAGAATACATCTGCATCTTTAGCAAGCTCAATTTCTCTCGGATCTGCTACAATGAGTTTTGCACCATTATTTTTAAGCCCCTGTCTAACCTGTGCACCAATTACTGGATGACTTTCTGTTGTATTTGATCCAGTAATAAAGATGACATCTGCTTCCTTGATTTCAGCAACACTATTTGTCATAGCTCCACTACCTAATGTAGTTGCAAGACCTGCAACTGTAGAGCTGTGTCAGAGGCGTGCACAGTGATCAATATTGTTGGTACCAATTACACCCCTCATGAGTTTCATCATTAAGTAATTTTCTTCCGTAAGACCCCTCGCCGAAGAAAAACCTGCGATGGCATCTGGACTGTATTGTTGTTTTACCTCATTAATTTTACTTGCAATCACTTCATAGGCTTCTTCCCAAGTTGTTTCCTCTAGTTTGCCATTCTTTTTCACTAACGGTTTCTTTAAACGGTCTGGATGGTTGATAAAGTTATAAGCAAATCTTCCTTTAACACAAAGCAGTCCATTATTAGAAGGTCCATCTGCTGGTAAAACCTCCACTACTTTATTATCCTTTATCAATAAATCCATTTGACATCCTACACCACAGTAGGAGCAGGTGGTTCTAACCTCTCTCGTTTCCCAGTATCTAAACTTCTCTTTATTCTTAGGCATTAAAGCCCCTACCGGACATACAGATACACAGTTTCCACAGGATACACAGGTAGAGTGTTCTAGTCCTTGGTCAAAAGGAGTAGCTACATGGGTCACAAATCCTCTTTGAGCAAAACCTATGGCATAAGTATTTTGTAACTGACTACAGACATAAACACATTTCCCGCAAAGAATACATTTTTCTTGGTCACTATAGTAAAAAGGATTACTGCTATCTACTTCAAAGGTTTTTCTCTCACCCTTAAAAGAAGATTCTTTAATATCATATTTATAACATAAATCCTGCAATGTACATCTTCCTGCCTTTTGACAGGTTAAACAATCCAATGGATGGTTTGCTAGTAATAGATCTAATATGTCTTTTCTAGCTCTCACCACTGCTTCACTCTCAGTTTCTACCTCCATTCCTGCAGCTGCTGGTGTACAACAAGCAGTCGGTAGGTTTTTTGCTCCCCTCACCTCTACTACACAAATTCTGCAGGACCCATGGGGCTTTAACCTTTCATCATGACAAAAGGTTGGTACATCAATGCCAATCTTTTTCGCTGCTTGAAGTATCGTTGCACCTTCTTCAACCTGTACTTCAATGCCATTTATTTTTAAGGTGATCATCCTTCATCCTCCTTTAGCTTTTTGTGTCAAACAAACTGACCCTACCCCTTGACGATTGCATGAAATGGACATGCTGATAAACAAGCTCTACATTTGATACATTTGTCTGTATCAATCACATACACTTCTTTACCCTTCACACCACTTATGCAGTTGGCAGGGCACTTTGTAGCACAAATTCCGCATTTCTTACAAAGATCCTCTATAACCCTATATTGTAACAATGCCTTACAGACCCCCGCAGGACATCTTTTTTCCTTTACATGGGCTTCATATTCATTTCTAAAGTATTTAAGTGTTGATAAAACAGGATTTGGTGCTGTTTGTCCTAGACCACAAAGAGACGCTGATTTAATGGTCTTTGCCAAAGTTTCAAGTCTTTCTATGTCCTCCATGGTGCCTTTACCTTCAGAAATATTTTCTAATAGTTCTAGCATCCTTTTAGTACCTTCACGACATGGTATGCATTTACCACAGGATTCCTCTACAGTAAAGTCTAAGAAGAATCTAGCAATGTCTACCATGCAGTTGTCTTCATCCATAACAATCATTCCACCAGAGCCCATCATAGAGCCTAGTGAGATCAAGTTATCATAGTCAATAGGCGTATCAATGTATTGTGATGGTATACAGCCTCCCGAAGGTCCTCCAGTTTGTACTGCTTTAAAGGCTTTGCCATTGGGTATACCCCCGCCGGTTTCATAGATTACCTCTCTTAATGTGGTCCCCATAGGAATCTCCAATAAACCAGTGTTGTTGATTTTACCACCTAGAGCAAATACTTTTGTTCCCTTAGATTTCTCAGTACCTATTCCAGCAAACCAGTCTGCACCCTTCAAGATGATTTGAGGTATATTGGCATAAGTCTCCACGTTATTTAACAATGTTGGCTTATCCCAAATCCCTTTATGGGCTGGAAATGGTGGTCGAGGTCTCGGCATACCTCTTTGGCCTTCGATAGAGTTAATCAAAGCTGTTTCTTCTCCACAGACGAAGGCACCTGCCCCCAAACGAATTTCCAAATCGAATTGAAAGCCTGTATCGAAGATATTTTCTCCCAGCAAACCTCTTTCCTTTGCTTGCACAATGGCAATTTGAAGGCGTTTTACCGCTATTGGATATTCTGCACGAACATATACGTAACCTTTGCTAGCCCCTACTGCATAGCCAGCAATGGCCATAGCCTCTACAATAACATGAGGGTCCCCCTCTAGTACCGAACGATCCATAAAGGCTCCTGGGTCACCTTCATCAGCGTTACAAGCCACATATTTTTGATCTGCCTCTGCTTTAGCTGTAAACTCCCATTTTAATCCCGTAGAAAAACCTCCACCACCGCGGCCTCTTAACCCAGATCTCTTCACCACATCAATAACTTCTTCAGGTGTCATTTCCGTCAATACCTGTGCCAAGGCTTGATATCCGTCAAAGGCAATGTATTCTTCTAGTATCTCAGGGTTAATCAACCCACAATTTCTTAAAGTCACCCTTTGTTGTTTTTTATAGAAACCTATTTCATTGATAGGCTTCATTTCATCTCCTTCTAGTGACTCCTTATAAAGCAGATCCTTAACAACTTTTCCCTTTAGTAAATGCTCCTCTGTAATTCTTTCAATATCTTCTATTCTCACTTGACTATAAAAGGCTCCTTCTGGATAAACGATAATGATTGGCCCAGCTTCACAAAGGCCAAAACATCCCGTTTTTACAACCTTTACTTCCTCTTGAAGATTATATTCCTCCAGTTGGCTTTCTAGCTTTTCCATAATTTTTAGCGAATCCGATGAAGTACATCCAGTCCCTGCACACACCAGCACATGTGCTCTACATAAATCCATTGTTTAACCCCCTTACTTATTGTTAGGTTTTCCTTCAGCTTCTATTTTTCGTAAGCTTCAATTGTATAATCAAGGACAACGTTGCCATTTATTATGTGATCTACTATGACCTTTTTAGCCTTCTCCTCTGTCATGGCTACATAGGTCACCTTTTCTTCTCCTTCTTTATATACCTCTACAATAGGTTCCAATCTACAGGCACCTATGCATCCTTTTTGTGTTACGGTCACATCTTTAGGGTTCCTCTTGTTTATTTCCTCAATGAGTGCCATCATCACCGGTCTGGCTCCAGCTGCTATGCCACAAGTATCCATGCTCACTACAATTCTAGTCCCTTTTTGCTCTTGCCTTAGGCTAACTTTCTTTAAAGTCTCTTGTCGAATTTTTTGTAGTTCAGCAATTGTCATCATGGATAAACCCCCTTTGATATTTTTCTATGATCTCAGGTACATCATCTACCTTCAACCTTCCATATACGTCTTCGTTAACAGTCAGCACTGGTGCTAAACCGCAGGCTCCTATACACCTTGTAGCTATAAGGGTAAACTTTCCATCAGAAGAATTCTGTCCAGGTTTTACATCAGTAAGTTCAGTAATTTTATCAATAATTTCCTGTGCTCCCTTAACATAACAGGCAGTTCCTAAGCAAACCCCTATCACAAAATCCCCTTTTGGTTCAAGAGAAAACTGTGAGTAAAAGGTAAGCACGCCATAAATTTCACTTAGTGGTATATTCATTTCCTTTGATATTTTTTTCTGTACTTCTAAGGGTACACATCCAAAGATTTTTTGCCCCTCCTGCAACACTGGCATCAAAGCACCTTTTTTTCCTTTGTTTAAGTCAATCACTGTCTGTAAATTTCGAAAATTTTCTTCAGTCAAAATCTCCTTTGCCATAATGTCCCTCCTTTTTTTAAAACAACCCCTCGGTATATAAATTATAGTATAGATTAATAAGTATTGTAAATTGTAAAATTTATTGTTCGATATTTTATTTTAATGAGTTATTTTTATTAATGGATAATCAATATTATTTAATGTTAAATATTGTAATATTTCTGTTTATTATAACACATATTTCATGAATATGTTAAGTTTTTAACTATTTTTTTGTGTATTTTTTGTGTATTTTTTAGTATTTTTGAAATTTTTTTTGTTTTTATAGAAGCTTGAAATAAAAAAAATCTCTGAAAAATGGCTATTTTTCAAAGATTTTTCTGATTTAATATAAATTTATTTGAAAGCATTAGTTAGTTAAAATATATTTTATTAAATATTTATTGTTAATTAATAAATATTGTTATTGAATAAATGTTAGTGATTCCGTCTTTCATCACGCTAAATATTAACCTTAGTTTAGTTTTTGGTGATCGCCTTAAAAGGACATACTAACACACAGGCACCACACTTGGTACAATTCTCCGCATGAATGACATACGCTTCTTTAGCCTTGATACCGCTTATACAGCCTACAGGACATTTTTTAGCACAAATTCCACATTTTTTGCAAAGATTTTCTAGAACACTATACTTCAATAGTTCCTCACATACCCCTGCAGGACATTGCTTTTCCTTCACATGAGCTTCATATTCACTTCTAAAATATTTTAATGTTGATAACACAGGATTTGGAGCTGTTTGACCCAATCCACAAAGGGATGCATCTTTGACAGTCTTTGCTAAAGTTTCAAGTTTTTCTACGTCCTTCATAGTGCCTTTACCTTGAGAAATTTTTTCCAACAAATCCAACATACGCTTTGTCCCTTCGCGACATGGTGTACATTTACCACAGGATTCCTCCACAGTAAATTCTAAGAAGAATCTAGCTATATCTACCATACAGTTATCTTCGTCCATAACAACCATCCCACCAGAACCCATCATCGAACCAAGCTTAAGTAAATTATCGTAATCAATAGGTGTATCAATATGTTCTGCCGGTATGCAGCCTCCAGAAGGTCCCCCAGTCTGTACTGCCTTAAATGCCTTACCATTAGATATACCACCGCCTATTTCATAAATAACTTCCCTTAATGTGGTACCCATAGTAATTTCCAGTAACCCAGTATTATTGATTTTACCCCCTAAAGCAAATACTTTTGTTCCTTTAGACTCTTTAGTACCTATACTACAAAACCATTCCGCTCCCTTTAAGATAATCTGAGGTATATTGGCATAGGCCTCCACATTATTTATTAAGGTTGGTTGGTCCCATATTCCCTTATGGGATGGAAATGGCGGCCGAGGTCTCGGCATCCCTCTTTTTCCTTCAATAGAATGAATCAATGCTGTTTCTTCTCCGCAGACAAAGGCACCTGCTCCTAGGCGTACTTGTAAATCAAAACTAAAATCTGTGCCAAAAATATTTTCTCCCAGCAAACCCATTTCTTTTGCCTGATCAATAGCAATCCGAAGACGTTTTACCGCTATGGGGTATTCAGCACGAATGTATACATAACCTTCCTTGGCCCCTACTGCATAGGCAGCTATCGCCATAGCTTCTATGATCACATGTGGGTCTCCCTCCAGTAGGGAACGATCCATAAAGGCCCCTGGATCTCCTTCGTCTGCATTGCAAACTACATACTTTTCTTCTGCCTCTTCCTTAGCTGTTAATTCCCATTTTAATCCTGTAGGAAAGCCCCCACCTCCGCGGCCTCTTAACTCAGATTTTTTCACCACATCAATGACTTCTTCTGGCGTCATTTCCGTTAGTACCTTTGCTAAAGCTTGATACCCATCAAAGGCAATGTATTCTTCTATCAGCTCTGGATTAATCAAGCCACAGTTTTTTAGAACAATTCTTTTTTGCTTTTTATAGAAGCTTATTTCATCAATAGACTTTATCGTATCTCCTTCTATTGATTCTTTGTACAATAACTCCTTAACAACTCTGCCTTTTAATAAATGTTCTTCTGTAATTCTCTCAATATCCCTCAACTTTACTTGACTATAAAAAGCTCTTTCTGGATAGACAATAACAATCGGTCCAGCTTCACAAAGACCAAAACATCCAGTCTTTATAACCTTTACTTCTTTTTCAAGGCCATATTCTTGTAATTGGTCTTCTAGCTTTTCCATAATCTTCAGTGAATCTGATGATGTACATCCTGTTCCTGCGCATACCAGCACATGTGATCTACAAAAATCCATTGTTTATCCCCCTACCTATTCTTAGGTTTTGCTTCAGTGGCTATTTTGTGTAGGCACCTATTGTATAATCATGAACAACATTGCCATTCACAATATGTTCTGTTATAATCATTCTCGCCTTTTCTGCCGTCATGGCCACATAGGTCACCTTTTCTTCCCCTTCTGTATAAATCTCTACAATTGGCTCCAGTCTACAAGCTCCTATGCACCCTGTTTGTATTATGATTACATCTTGAAGGTTCCTTTTACCTACTTCTTCAACCAATGCTATCATTACCGGCGTAGCCCCAGCAGCTATCCCACAGGTAGCCATACCTACTACAATTCTAGTACCTTTTCTATCACTTCTAAGTTTAACTTTCTCCAAGGTTTCCTGTCGAATTTTTTCCAAATCCGAAATCGTTGTCATAATATCATACCCCCTTCTTTAAATAGACCCCAATAAAAACAATGCCTGTTTCTACCTATTTATGAAAAGTGCAAGTGATGTTTAAAAAGTATTATGATAAACAATTATTATTTAGTATCGCTTA
Source organism: Clostridium aceticum (assembly GCF_001042715.1). Classification (NCBI taxonomy): domain Bacteria; kingdom Bacillati; phylum Bacillota; class Clostridia; order Peptostreptococcales; family Natronincolaceae; genus Andreesenella; species Andreesenella acetica. The sequence continues at coordinate 3,456,068 of NZ_CP009687.1, forward strand.
TTAACTATTAAGTAGTACTAAAGAACTTTGTTTATATTATAACATATGCCTTAAGAAAAGTATTTGATTCTTATCCACCTTTTTTATTTTTATGATTCCTTACAATGTACTATTTTAGCGGTTTTAAAAACCTTTAGACAGCATTAAAACTTCCTAAAGGTTTTTAAAATCATTAACAAAAGATGTAGTATATGCACTTTTCATAAACACATAATATTATTTAGTAGAGATTATCGTTATTATTTTGTGTCGCTCAGATGATCTAATAATCTCTCACTAAAAGCTTTGGCTGAGTTATAACCCATGATTTTTAACCGATGATTTCTTGCCGCCACTTCTATAATTACAGCAATATTTCTAGCAGGCTTCACTGGTATTACCATTTCCTCTACCTTTATCCCCAATATTTCTCTAAAATTTTCGTCTAATCCTAGTCGGTCATAGCTTTTATCAGCATCCCACTCTTCTAAATTCACCACCAAATTAATATCTGTTCTAAGTTTAATAGCACCTACACCAAATAAACTTTTAACATCCATGATCCCTATTCCCCGCACCTCCATCATATGTCTAACGATCTCTGGTGCACAGCCCACTAGGTGATCTTGTCCTATTTTCTTGACCTCCACAGCATCATCCGCTACAAAAAGATGTCCTCTTTTGATAAGTTCTACAGCAGTTTCACTTTTTCCTATGCCGCTCTTACCAGTAATAAGTATACCTACACCATATATATCCATTAATACCCCGTGCAACGTAATTATATCAGCCAGATTCTCTTCCAAATAGATGACTAGTTTGCTAATTAATCTCGTTGTATTTAAACTACTTCTTAATATTGTTCTTTGATATTTCTCTGCAGCCTCCATTAGTTCTTTTGGGGCTTCTAAATCTCTACTGAGTATGATACAAGGAATATCATGAGACAATATTTTGTCAAACCTTTCTTTTCTCGTCTTTTCATCTAATGTATTTAAAAATCTATGTTCCACTTTTCCTATAATTTGAATTCTTTCATAAGCAAAATGATCAAAATAGCCTGCCAATTGAATTCCAGGTCTATTTAAGTCACTGGTAGTTATTTTAGTATCTTCTTGCCTTGAAGAATTCAACTCCGTTAACCTAAAATCCTCTATTAATTTTTTCACTGTAATATGTTTCACATAATTCCTCCTCTGTAGTAGAAATTTTTAGTTGGTCCTTCTAAAAAAGTTATAGATATTTTCTGCCGCAGTCTTGTTTATACCCTCCGCCTCCATTAGCTCCTCCAGCGTTGCTTCTTTGATTTTATTCATATCTTTAAAGTGCCTCAACAGATTTTTTCTTCTCATTTCCCCTATTCCAGGGATTTCTTGCAAAATAGAATACAAACTGGTTTCTTTCCGAAGACTTTTGTGATACGTAATGGCAAATCGATGGGCTTCTTCCTGTACCTTAGCTATAAAACGAAATAAACTTGAGGTTTTATCAATAATTAACTCCTTTTCTTTATAAATTAATCCTCTAGTTCTATGCCTATGATCCTTAATCATACCACATACAGGTATAGTAAGTCCCAAGGTCCTTAAGGATTTTTCAACACTATGAACCTGTCCTAACCCCCCATCTACCATAATTAGATCAGGAAATACAGCGAACTTTCCTTCTTTCAAGGTAGCTACTCCCTCGATTATATTTTTTGTTTCTTCTAGGCCCCTCTTAAATCGTCTCAAAATGATTTCCTCTATACTGGCATAATCATTTGCACCTTTTACAGTTGCTATTTTAAATCTTCTATATTCTTTGTTTTTGGGTTTGCCATCCTCAAAAACCACCATAGAGCCTACAGATTCCACCCCTTGAATATTGGAGATATCGAAGGCCTCAATACGATAAGGCAGTATTTCTAGGTCCATCAGCTGCTGTAATTGTTGTAAGAGCTTTTCTTTTTCTTCCCTCTTTCTATCATTTACTTCTTTTGTTTGCGTCATCATTAAAAGGGCATTCTTTTTTACCATTTCCACCAATTTTCTTTTTTCACCTTTTTTAGGGGATTTAATAGCAACTTTGCTGCCCCGTTTTGTACTGAGCCAGTCCTCCATTAATTGCTGATCTTCTAGTTCTTCCTCCAAAAGTATTTCTTGGGGAATGAAGGCCATATTATTATAAAACTGTTTGACAAAGGAGGACAAAATTTCTCCAATCCCCTCTTCTTCACTGGTGGATAAAGTATAGTGCTGGCGTTGTACAACTTTTCCTTTTCGAATAAAGAAGATTTGTACATAGCTTTCTTCTTCACTCTTAGCCACCGCTATAATATCTTGATCAAGTTCATTGGTGGAGACTATTTTTTGTTTTTCTATGATACTAGATAATGCCACCACCTGATCCCTATATTTGGCTGCTGCTTCGTAGTTCATTTTTTCAGCAGCCTCCCGCATTTTTCCTTGAATCTTCTTGATCAGTTCATCCTCTCTGCCACTTAAAAACAAGATAATCTCTTGGATGAATTGCCTATAATATTCTTCTTCTATCTTCCCAGTACATGGTCCTAAACATTTTTTTATATGAAGGTTTAAGCAGGGCCTTTCTTTATTTTCAATAGACTTTGCTATATTTCTTTTACAGGTTCTTATAGGAAAAAGTTGATGAATCACATCTAGTGTTTCGTTTAAAGCTGTTACATTTGTGTAGGGGCCAAAATATTTTGCTCCATCCTTTAAAAAACGTCTTGTCTTCATCACCCTAGGATAGGTTTCCTTCATAGTGATTTTAATATAGGGGTAAGTTTTATCATCTCTAAGTAATATATTATACTTCGGTCTATTTTCTTTTATTAGATTACACTCTAAGATCAAGGCTTCTAACTCTGTATCGGTAATAATATACTCAAAAGAATGTATATTTGCTACCATTGCCCTAACTTTCGGCGGCTGGTTTTTTAAAGATTGAAAATATTGTCTCACTCTATTTTTTAAAGATACAGCCTTACCCACATAAATAATTTCCTCTTCTTGATTTTTCATTAAGTATACTCCCGGCTTTTCCGGCAGCATTTTTAGTTGTTGGTTTATATCAAACATGCTGTCCCTCCTAGTATAGATTTACCATAGATTGACAATACTCCTAACAAATTATTGTTTGGAGGTGTTCTTGTGAAAAAGAAAGGATTTATCCTGATATTATTAAGTTTATTATTCCTCACTACTTCTTTTAGTATAGCAGATACTGAGTTGCCATGGGTGAAGGGATATTTAAGAAATTTTACGATTGCACTAAATCAGCAAGTAGTCAATTTAGAAAAAAAGCCTATTGTATTTGAAAATCGTCTTTACCTTCCTGCCAAGTATATTGCCGAGGCATTAGATTATAAGGTAACATGGCACCCTGAAGATGAAAAAATTACATTAAACCCTAAAGTTTTAGAGGAAAAACTTCCTCCCTGCAATCCTTTGATAGGAGAATACTTTGTTTATGGAGAAATTCAAGCTATTGACCTAGAGGGTCAGCAGATACAAGTTGAACAACACTTAGATCATCATAGTAGAGAAATCTTTGATTTCCTTAAAGTTCAAGAAGATGCTGCAATCTTTCTTAAAAGAAATTCACACACCATGAGAATTCATCTAGAAGATCTACGGGTAGGAGATGTCGTCAGTTTCATTGTGACAAAAGAAGATACCATAAGAGGTATCATCATAGATGGATAATAACATTATCCATAAAACCCAGCACACTTATCTATGTGATATGTGCTGGGCTTTATTATTTGTACTTACTGATCTTAATTTTTCTGCAAAACTTTTTTCAAAAATGCTCCAGTATAAGAGTCTTTTACTTCGACAATTTTTTCTGGAGTACCTTCAGCTACAATGGTACCACCACCATTTCCTCCCTCGGGCCCAAGGTCAATGATATGGTCTGCTGTTTTAATAACATCTAGGTTATGCTCTATAACTAACACAGTATTTCCAGTAGCCACAAGTCTTTGTAAAACACCAATCAGTCGGTGAATATCCGCTATGTGCAGCCCCGTTGTCGGCTCATCTAAAATATAGAGGGTTTTCCCTGTACTTCTTTTGCTTAGCTCGCTGGCCAGTTTGATCCTTTGTGCTTCTCCTCCAGACAGTTGAGTAGAGGGTTGTCCTAGTTTTATATAACCTAGTCCTACATCATATAAGGTCTGTAGCTTATTATGAATCTTAGGTATGCTTTCAAAGAATCCTAGTGCTTCTTCCACATTCATCTCTAAAATATCAGAAATCGTCTTATCCTTATACTTTACCTCTAAGGTTTCTCTATTATAGCGTTTCCCTTTGCAGACTTCACAAGGTACATAAACATCCGGCAGGAAATGCATCTCTATTTTAATAATACCGTCACCACTGCAAGCTTCACAGCGGCCGCCTTTTATATTGAAACTAAACCTACCTTTTTGGTATCCCCGCATTTTTGCATAAGGGGTTTGGGCAAAGACCTCCCGGATATGATCAAAAACCCCTGTATAGGTGGCAGGGTTAGATCTCGGTGTCCTACCAATAGGAGATTGATCAATCTCTATGACTTTGTCTATATGCTCTATCCCTTCGATTGCTTTATGGGCTCCTGGTTTACTTTTTGCACCATTTAACTCCTGGGCTATTTTTTTGTATAATATCTCATTTACTAAGGTACTTTTCCCAGAACCAGATACACCAGTGACACAAGTAAACACCCCTAAAGGAATCTCCACATCAATATCTTGTAAATTGTTCTCCTTGGCTCCTTTAATAGCAATCCATTTTCCGTTAGGTTTTTTTCGCTCCGCAGGGATCTCTATTTTCTTCTTCCCGCTTAAATATTGTCCAGTAATGGAGGCTTCGGATTTCTTAATATCCTCTATTGTACCCTCCGCCACCAAATATCCTCCATGAATTCCTGCTCCTGGACCTATATCGATGATATGGTCAGCCTCCAGCATTGTATCTTCATCATGTTCTACCACAAGAACAGTGTTTCCTATATCTGTGAGATTTCTTAAGGTCTTTAAAAGTTTGTCATTGTCCCTTTGATGCAAACCTATACTGGGTTCATCTAGGATATACAATACTCCTACTAGACTAGAACCTATCTGGGTTGCCAGACGTATTCTTTGAGATTCTCCTCCAGATAAGGTGCCGGCATTTCTAGATAAGGTTAAATACTCTAAACCAACATCCTGTAAAAAGCTTAATCTTTCCTTAATCTCCTTTAAAATCTGTTTTGCGATAAAGGCTTGTCTTTCCTCTAGGGCTATATGGTCAAAGTACTTTTTAGCTTCCTTTACTGACATTTCTGTTACTTCATGGATGTTTTTATCTCCAACCGTAACCGCCAAAATAACTTCCTTTAACCTGGCTCCTTTACATTTATTACAAGGCATTTCCGCCATATATTCTTCGATTTTTTCCCTTGAATAATCAGAATTGGTTTCCCTATAACGCCTTTCAAGGTTGGGGATTACCCCTTCAAAATAAGAAGAGTAGGTTCGAAGACCCCCATACTTAGATTCATATTGAAAGGTAATCTCCTTACCACTTTTTCCATATAAAACATCTTCAACAAAGTCCTCAGGCAGATCCTTTACAGGTACATCTAAACTTACCTGATACTGTTTCGCTAAGTTCTCCAGCATTTTAAAGTAATAGGTATTTTCTCCATTGCCATTGGAACCACTCCAAGGATCAATGGCTCCTTGTCGAAGGGTTAAACTTTTATTGGGAATCACCAAGTCTGGATCTACCACCTTCATATGACCAATACCGTTGCACTCAGGACATGCACCAAAGGGGCTGTTAAAAGAAAACATTCTTGGTGCTAGTTCCTCTATCCCTATACCATGATGAGGACAAGCAAACTTTGTAGAGAATAGATGTTCTTCTCCATCTATAACATCTGCAATTACTAAGCCCTCCGTCAGCTTTAATACAGTTTCTATGGAATCCGCGATTCTTTGTTGAGAATCTTCTCTTATGACAATACGATCCACTACTACATCAATATTGTGCTTCTTATTTTTTTCTAGCTTAATTTCTTCTTCAATATCTCTTATTTCTCCATCAATTCTAACCCGTACGAAACCTTCTTTTTTTACTTCTTCTAATAATTTTTTATGTTCACCCTTCTTTCCTTGAAGAATCGGTGCTAAGATTTGAAGTTTCGTCCCTTCTCCCAATGCCGTAATCTTATCAACAATCTGTTCTACAGTCATTTGACTAATTTCAATGCCACACACAGGGCAATGGGGCACTCCTACCCTTGCAAACAATAATCTTAAATAATCATAAATTTCTGTCACTGTTCCTACCGTAGAACGGGGATTCCTGCTGGTGGTTTTTTGATCAATAGAAATGGCAGGAGAAAGCCCTTCAATATATTCAACATCGGGCTTTTCCATTTGTCCTAAGAACTGTCTTGCATAAGCTGATAAGCTTTCAATATAGCGTCTCTGTCCCTCTGCATAGATAGTATCGAAGGCCAAGGAGGACTTTCCTGATCCAGATAAACCTGTTATGACTACAAACTTATCTCTAGGGATTTCTATATCAATGTTTTTTAAATTATGTTCCTTAGCTCCTCTTACAATAATTTTATCCTTTGCCACATTTACACCTCTTTTTTATCATTGTTGTTTCTTTAAAACTTCTATCTCATCCCTCAGTTGAGCTGCCTTTTCAAATTCTAAGACCTCCGCAGCCTTGAGCATTTCACTCTCTAGAGATTTTATCATCTTTTCTAATTCACCCTTAGTATATTTTTTCTTGTTCTGTACTGTGTATTGGCCATCCTCTTCCGCCACCTTCGTAGCCTCTATAACGTCATAGATCTTTTTCTCTATAGACTTAGGTGTAATATGATGTACCCTATTGTATTCTGATTGAATTTCTCTTCTTCTGTCTGTTTCTTCCATAGCTTTTTTCATAGAATTGGTTATCTTATCACCATACATAATTACTTTTCCTTCAACGTTTCTTGCAGCCCTACCAATAGTCTGGATCATGGAGGTTTCTGATCTTAAAAAACCTTCTTTATCTGCATCTAAGATGGCTACTAAGCTAACCTCAGGTAAGTCCAAGCCTTCCCTTAAAAGATTGATACCCACCAATACGTCAAAAACCCCCATCCTTAAATCCCGTATAATTTCCATTCTCTCCATCGTCTTTATATCTGAGTGAAGGTATCTTACCTTGATGTCTATTTCTTTTAGATAGTTGGTTAAGTCCTCCGCCATCTTCTTCGTTAAAGTAGTGATCAGAGTTCGCCTACCTTTTTCTATTTGTTGATTTACTTCCCCCACCAAATCATCAATTTGTCCTTTGACAGGTCTCACCTCTACAGTTGGGTCCAACAGTCCCGTAGGACGAATAATTTGCTCCACCACCTGCTGACTTTTTTCTAATTCATAAGGACCTGGCGTAGCACTGACATATAGGATTTGATTTACTAATCCCTCGAATTCAGGGAAATTCAAAGGTCTATTATCATAGGCTGATGGCAGACGAAAGCCAAAGTTTACTAAAGACTCTTTTCTAGAACGGTCCCCTCCATACATACCCCTAATCTGAGGAATGGTAACATGGGATTCATCGGTAATGATTAAAAAATCTTCCGGAAAATAATCTAATAATGTATAGGGTCTGCTGCCTGCTGCTCTTCCGGTTAAATGCCTTGAATAGTTTTCTATTCCTTGACAAAATCCTACTTCCCTTAGCATTTCTATATCATACATGGTTCTTTGCTGAATTCTTTGAGCTTCTATCAACTTGTCCTGCTCTTTAAAATACTTTACTTGTTCTTCTAGCTCTTTTTCTATTTTTTGAATCGCCCCTTCTACCTTATCAATACTGGTAGCATAATGAGAAGCAGGAAAAATAGAAATATGACTTCTTCTTCCTATAATCTCTCCTGTCAGAGCATTCAACTCTGTGATCCGGTCAATTTCATCTCCAAAAAACTCTATTCTTACAGCATTTTCTGAAGAAGATGCAGGAAAAATCTCCACAACATCTCCTCTCACTCTAAAGGTTCCCCTTACAAAGTTGATATCATTTCTCTCGTATTGTATATCTACCAGCTGTCTTAATACTTGATCTCGGTCTTTATTCATTCCAGTCCTTAAAGAAACCACCAGACTTTTATATTCTTCCGGGTCTCCCAAACCATAGATACAGGAAACACTGGCAACGATAATAACATCTCTTCTCTCAAAAAGAGCTGAAGTAGCAGAGTGCCGCAATTTATCTATTTCATCGTTAATAGATGCATCCTTTTCTATATAAGTATCACTATGGGCCACATAAGCCTCTGGTTGATAGTAATCGTAGTAACTAACAAAATATTCTACCGCATTATTAGGAAAAAACGCTTTAAACTCACTGCATAATTGAGCAGCCAAAGTTTTGTTGTGGGCTATTACTAGCGTGGGCTTTTGAACCTTTTGGATAATATTTGCCATCGTAAAAGTCTTTCCTGAGCCTGTAACTCCCAACAAAGTCTGGTGTTTTAACCCCTTTATAATTCCTTTGCTCAAATCTTCAATCGCTTTTGGTTGATCTCCCGTAGGTTTATACTGGGAGCTGATTTCAAACTTCTCCATAGCTAAAACCCTCTCACTTCTATATATTTATCATTAGCGTTAACTTAAACCATAATTTGTCATCCTAAGTGGAGTAAAGCGTAGTCGAAGGATCTTAGAATTAGCAAAATGACGGTTCAAGTGATTTTTAGAAATAATTGTATTAAATTAACACCTATGATATATTTATGTCTTATAAGTTTTCGTTTTATAGGGAAAAAGCCATAGTCTCCCTATCTTTACAGACCCACATCTATATAAGGGTATCACAACAAAATCATCCTGTTAAGTAGTAAAATTCCCCTTTCAGAACAGTCGTTCGATAACCTTATTATATTCCTCTATGATTTTTCTGTCAATGGCTTGTCTTTATATCTTGATATCTTGATTCCTTAAATAAGTGCAATAGAAAAGCCCCTATTTTCAGAGACTTTTCTTACAAACTTAATTTTACATTTTTTCTTTTACAATTTCCATGGCTTTTTCTAACTGTATATCTTGATCCCTCTCTATAGTCACTTCATTTCTTAATTCCTCTGGCAATTCTACTACTATATCTGGTTCGATACCTGTACCATGAATATTGGTTCCATTAGGAGTAAAATATTGAGAAACTGTATATTTAAACCCTGTTCCATCATTTAGTGGTTTTACTTGCTGCACTAAGCCCTTGCCAAAGGTGGTAGTACCAAGAATTACACCTCTATTTCCATCCTTGACGGCGCCTGCTAATATTTCAGATGCACTGGCACTTCCCTTATTTACTAACACTACTAGTGGAAGATCTACTTGCTTTTTATCAGACTTTTCTATTTCTCTTTTGCCATGACGATCTTCTGTATAAACAATTACTTGTTCTCCCAATATCATATCAGAAATTTCTAAGCACTGGCTCAACAAACCTCCAGGGTTGTTTCGTAAATCAATAATTAATCCTTGAACATTTTGTTTTTCTAATTCACCGATATGTTCTCTAAAGTCATTAGCTGTTTGTTCATCAAACATCGATATTCGCACATAACCTATATTGCCCTCCAGCACCTCTGATCTAACAGTTCTTAAACGAATTTCCTCTCTTTCTAGTGTTACTTCAAAGGGCTCATTTCTCCCTTCACGCCATAGGGTTAAGATCACATTTGTACCAGGTTCTCCCTTCATCATGTCAGCAGCTAAATCCAACTGCTCTCCTGATACAGTTTTTCCATCTACAGTAATAATTCTATCACCGGTAGCAATTCCAGCTCTTTCTCCAGGAGTATCCTCTATAGGCGATACCACCGTTACAAAACCATCTTCTCCTGGTGTTATAATAACACCAATACCACCATAAGTACCTTGGGTTCTCGTCATTAAGTCAGTAAATTCTCTTTCTGTCATATAGGTAGTATAGGGATCCTCCACCCCTTGAAACATGCCTTTGATGGCTGATTCTAATAATTTTTCTTCATCTACTTCTTTATAATAATTTTTTGTTAAAAATTCTTTTAGTGTAAGGAGTTTACCATACTCTCCTCCCAAATCTCTATAATACTCATAAGTATCCCTTGAAATCAGCACCTTCTGTCCCAGCGGCAGAGCAATTAAATTTCCCAGTGTTGCATTAAGTATTGTGGTTACTATAATGAGAATAATGGCTCCTACTAAAGCTTTTCTTTTACTTATCATAGCTATCTCCCCTCTTAACATTCTAGACCTGTCATTTTACTATTTTATTATTTATACTGTTTCATTATACATCAAGTAAAAAAACTTTTAAAGTTGGATAGTCCCTTTATCTATATCACCAGCGTTAACTTAAATTATAATTTGTCATCCTGAGGAAAGCAAAGGGAAGTCGAAGGATGACAGTTGGCGAGGAAATCTTAGAAATAATAGGGTTGAGTGAAGGCCTATGTTAGCTATATATAAGTAAAAGCCAAGGTAATAGATACCTTGACTTTTATTATTGGTCTATTTAGTTTCCTCTTACCCAAGGAATAGGATCTACAACTTTACCATTTTGTCTAACTTCAAAGTGTAGATGTGGACCTGTGGATAATCCTGTACTTCCAACTTCAGCAATTTTTTGTCCTCTTTTCACCTGAGCACCCACCGACACTACAAGTCTATTATTGTGGGCATATAGTGTTAGTATACCGCCACCATGATCAATAATAACGGTTCTACCATAACCACCTTGGTTTCCTGAAGAAACAACTCTACCATCTGCTGCCGCTACAACAGTGGTGCCTGTAGGGGCTGGTATGTCAATCCCTGAGTGGAATCTTTGTGTTCTTAAAATAGGGTGTACACGATTGCCGTAAGGAGAAGAAATTCTAGTATATCCCGACACCGGCCATTGCATCTTGCCACCAACATACTGTCCGCTGGATTGCAGCTTTCTAAGTTGATCTTCCAAAGCTTTGGATTCTCTTTCCAGCTGATCTAGCTGTTTCGTCAGCTGTACTCTATCTCGCTGCAGTTCTTCTCTAAGTCGCTGCTGTTGTCCTCTAGAAACCACCAGATGCTGTTTCTTATCTTCTACACTATTTTTCAAACTAACCAGCTTTCTTTTTTGATTTTCCAGCTGTGCTTTTTTGTCTTCGATCAAAGCTTTTTGTTCTTCTAAATACTTTAATAATTCTACATCATGATCAACAATTCGCTTTACCATATCAAGGTTCGTAAGTAATTCTGTAAAATCTCGGGAATTCAACAGCACTTCTGCATAACCAACTGAACCATTTTTATATATGACCCGAAGACGCTGTCCTAATAGATCCTGCTTATCTTCAATATTTTCTTCCGCCTCTACAAGTTCTCTTGTAACTGTACTTATTTTACCTTCAGTGCTTCTTATATCACCTTGTATTGTTTCAATTTCACCTTCTGTTTTTGCAATTTCTACTTCTAATTGTTCTAGTTGTTCTGCAATGCTTTTTTGCTGCTGATCATTTTGCTTTATTGCATTATTTACTTGGTTTTGTTGGGAATTAATATTGTTCAATTGATTGTTAATTCTATTGGTTTCATTAGCGAAGGTCGATAGCGTAGATATAACTACAAAAGCTATGATCATCAAACCAATACCATATTTCTTCTTCAGCACTACTTGTCCCCCCTCTTTTTTCTAAACTTTTAAGTGCTTTCTTAAGGAAAAGATACTACCTAAAGCTCCTACACCTACACCTAGCACACTAAATATTGGTATAGTTTTGTTCATCATAACATCTACTGAAACTACATAAGAACTAAGCATTACATAAAATTTCGTTGTGATCAATTCAAATGTGTATTGATAGCCATAATAAACCACAGCTAGTGCTGCAATAGCTCCAATAAAGCCCAACACCATGCCTTCAATTAAAAAAGGCCAGCGTACAAACCAATTGGTAGCACCTACATATTTCATAATATTAATTTCTTGCTTTCTAGCATTTAAAGTTAGTTTAATTGTATTAGAAATAATGAACATAGCCACTAAGATCAAGATTACAATTAAAGCTAACCCAATATTTCTAACAAAACCAGCCATATTTAGCATATTATCTACAATATCTTTATGATACTTAATTTCCTCAATCACTTCTAATTCTTCTAATTCATGTCTGACTTGTATTTCTTCTAATGCCTTTACCACATCTTCAGCTGCTTCTAGACTTTCTAAGTGAATAATATAGGAACTTGGCAGGGTGTTTTCCTCTAAAACCTCTAGTAAATAACCTTGCTCTCCCCATAGTTCCCTCAGCTTTTTTAATGCATCCTCTTTGGATTCATACTCTACAAGCTGCACTCCCTGCATCGAGGTAATTTGTCCACCTAACTCCTCAATATCTTCTATAGCTGCTTCCTGTTCTAAATAAATCTGGATCGTGTCAAACTGCATTTGTGCTATATAAGAAAGGTTGTTGATATTCATTACTACCGTAATAATAATGCCTAATACTGCTAAAGACGCCGCCACCGAACTGATGGAGGCCAAACTCATACCTTTATTACGCCATATTCCTATAAAGCCCTGTTTAAATATATAACTAATTGTTCTAATCTTCATAACCGTATGCCCCCCTATGCTCGTCCCTAACAATCCTACCTTTTTCCAGTGCAACAACTCGTTGTTGCATTGTATCTACAATGTCTTTAGCATGGGTAGCCATTAAAATCGTTGTGCCTCTTCTATTAATTTGTTTTAATACCTTCATAATTTCCCAAGCAGTTTCTGGATCTAAGTTCCCGGTAGGCTCATCAGCAATCAAAAGAGCTGGATTATTAACGATGGCCCTGGCTATAGAAACCCGTTGTCTCTCTCCCCCTGAAAGCTGATGGGGATATTGTTTTGCTTTATCACTTAGATTAACCATAGCTAATACCATAGGTACTTGTCGGCGTATCTCCTTAGGTGATGCCTCAACTACCTCCATTGCAAAAGCTATATTTTCAAATACAGTTTTATTTGGCAATAACCTAAAGTCTTGAAAAACTACACTTATATTTCTTCTCAGATAAGGGATTTTTCTTCGGGACAGCTTTGTAATGTCTTGTCCATCCAAAATAATATTTCCCTCAGTAGGTTCCTCTTCCTTTAATAATAGTTTAATGAAGGTAGATTTTCCTGCACCACTGGGTCCTACTAAAAAGACAAATTCACCTTTTTCAATTGTTAAATTAGTATTTGTTAGTGCTTGAATCCCTTTATTATATACCTTAGTCACATTTTTTAATTGAATCAAAAATCATCAACTCCCGTTTAACTATTTATACATTCGACATCAACCGGCGATTTCCTGCTATAAATAGCAAAAAACTCTAGTAAAATTTTCCTATTCCTTACAGCTTTTTATCTTTTTTTCTTACCGATTTTAAATACTATTTTATTATAACAGTAATTGCAACATAAATTCAATTGAATTGATTTCCAAAACTATGGTACAATTGTATTGGTATTGGTAAATAAAGGAGGTTATGTTATGAAAAAAGTTATGCGTAAAGAACTGTTGGCAAAAAGGGATGGCTTGACAGAGGAAGAAATATTACATAAAAGTGCTTCTGCTTTTCAACAACTAAAATCCAGTTCTGCTTATAGTAATGCAAACAATGTTATGGTTTATCTTGCATTCCGAAATGAAGTTAGTACTGAAGAAATGATTAAGGACTTATTTAATCGAGGAAAAAGAGTATTTATTCCTTTAACTGTTCCCGAAACAAAGCAGCTCATTATTTCAGAGCTACTTGACATGGAAAAAGATTTAGAAATAGGAAATTTTGGGGTTTTAGAACCAATAGAAGGAGCTATACGACCTGTTGACCCGCAAATATTAGATTTAGTGATTGTTCCAGGTGTAGGCTTTGATCCGCAGGGATATCGTGTAGGCTATGGCGGGGGATACTATGATCGCTTTTTACCTAGACTTGCTCCTAACACACCTACCGTTGCTTTAGCCTTCGAAGTCCAGCTTATAGAGGAAGCTCCTACAGATGAATACGATTTCCCTGTTGAATATGTTGTTACAGAAAAGCAGTTTATGGATTGTAAAAAAAACAGACAATAAATTAAAGTAAAAATCAAAAAGAAATAGGATTTGAAAAAACTATTTCTTTTTGATTTCGTGTTTTTCCATACGGTAAAGCAAAGTATGTCTTGTCATGCCCAGCAATTGTGCAGCTTTCGTTTGGTTATATTCTGTTCGTTCTAAAGCCTGAAGGATGAGATTTTTTTCTAATTCTTCTATACAAAGGCCCTCTTTAGGCAGACGATAAATTTCTTCAGTTTTTTCCTCTTGAATAATTTCGTAGGGAAGGTCTTTTTCTGTAATGATGTTGCCTTGTCCCAATAAAACCATTCTTTCTATTACATTTTCTAATTCACGAATATTTCCACGCCATTGATAATTTAGTAACTTTTTCTTTACTTCCTCACTAATGACTAAGTTTTTTCTGCCGACTTCCTGACTATATTTTTGTAGAAAATAATCGGTTAATAAAGGAATATCTTCTTTCCTTTCTCTTAAAGAGGGGAGTTTAATAGGTATCACATTCAGTCGATAATATAAATCTTCTCTAAAGCTTCCCTCCTCCACCATCTTATATAAATCCCTGTTAGTGGCTGCTATTACCCTAATCTCTACTTTTACCCTCTCATTACCACCGATTCTTTCAAACTCTCTCTCCTGTAATACCCTCAAAAGTTTTACCTGCATAGATAAGTCCAATTCTCCAACTTCGTCTAAGAAAATGGTCCCTCCATCTGCTTTTTCAAACTTACCTATTTTTCTAGCAGTGGCTCCTGTAAAAGATCCTTTTTCGTAACCGAACAATTCACTTTCAACTAAGTTTTCTGGAATTGCTCCACAGTTCACCTTTATATAGGGTTTTTGTTTACGATTGCTACTATAGTGCAGGGCATTAGCAATGACTTCTTTTCCTGTACCACTTTCACCTAATATCAATACCGTGGCATTGGTACTGGCTACCCTCTCAACTATATTCAGTATCTCTTGAATTTGAGGGCTAGTGCCAATAATGGTTTTACCTGTATTTTTTTCCAGCTCTTCCCGAAGATAACTTACTTCCTCCTGCAACGCCATTACTTTTAAAGCTTTGGCAATGGTCACCTTAAGTTCCTCTATATCAAAGGGCTTTGAAATATAATCTAAGGCCCCTATCTTCATAGCTTCAACAGCTGATTCCATCGTACCATGGGCAGTAATCATAATCACAGGTGTCTTCTCGCTGATCTCCTTTATCTTTTTTAATGCCTCCATACCCTCCATTTTAGGCATTTTTAAATCCATTAATATAAGGTCCGGCATTTCTTCTTGAAACTTTTCTATAGCTTCCAACCCATTCCCCGCTTCATAAATCTTATAGGCTTCCTTCTCAAGAGCCTTCTTTATAGCCCAACGCATATTTTTTTCGTCATCGACTACCAATATTCTTTTCAACAGCCATCCCTCCTTATTATCATAGAGGCAGCAACACCCTTACCTCTGTGCCTTCTTCCAATTTACTATCTATCTCTATTTTTCCTTGGTGTTCTTCAATGATTCTGTGAGTAATCGATAGGCCTAAACCGCTGCCAGTTTCTTTTGTAGTAAAGAAAGGATTAAAAACTTTATCTAACACTTCCTTCTCTATTCCTTGACCTTCGTCCTTAAAGGTAATTATAGCCCATTGACCATCTAAATCATCTACAGATATTTCCAATTTGCCCCCCGTTTCCATAGCCTGAATTCCATTTAAAATAATGTTTACAAAGGCTTGCTTTAGCTTGTCTGTATCTCCTTCTACTTCCACCGCTTTACCTACGTTAAGTTTGATATCTACCCCCTGCTGCTCTCCAAATTTTTTAGTAATTCTTAGAAGTTCTTTTAATAGATCACCGAGTTCAAATTTTTTTACCTGTATTTTATTCGGTCTTGAAAAATCTAACAACCCTTTAATCACTCTATTGGCTCTATCGATTTCATCCTCTATGATTTCTAAGCCTTCTCTAAGGTCTTCCTCCTTCATCTCCTGCTGAAGGGTTTGACTAATAGTTTTTATGATACCTAGTGGATTTCTAATCTCATGCGCAATGCCAGAGGCCAATTGCCCTATCGCCGCCAGTCGCTCCCCTCTACGAACTTGTGTCTCCAATTTTTTTATCACGGTAAAATCCTCTACCACTGCTACAACTCCTTGCGTCCTATTAGAAATATTTTTTAAAGGGTGCAAGGTGACATTTAAATGAATTTCTTTATCCTCATCTTTGAGATAGCTAATTTCTTTCTTTAAACCTTTGTTTTCCTCCTGCAACACTTTTTTTACTTCTTTTAATAATTGATGTTGTTGAAAAAATTGTTTTATAGCTTGATCTTTACCTAATATATTGTCCGCTTGTTTATTGGTGGATGTGATATTGCCTTCACTGTCAAAAGCAATCACCCCACTATCAATGCTATTTAAAATGTTATAGGTATAGTTTTCAAGGTCTGTTAACTTGACAATTTGATGTTCTAATAACTTTTTTCTTTTATAGTCCTTCTCCACTAAATATCCTGTAATCAACCCTATAATCATAAACATACCTATTTCTAAAAATTGATTAATTACCTCTAGGTTGATTTCTCCAAAATATATCACTAGATGAGGAGCAAATAATAAAACTACTACAGCAGAAACGATGAGTCCACCTTTCAATCGAAGTTGAAAAGCCCCCAAAATAATAGGTAAGTAGTATAATCTTCTAAAGAAGTCATGCAGCACCCAGCGCTGAGAGCCAGTAAAATAATGAAAAGCAGTAATAATTAAAATTAAAAAAACAATAAATAGTTTTGACTTTTTTTCTTGATTCATTCAATGATCACCTATTTTTCTTAGTATTTCCACAATAAGGACAATATCGCCATTCTACATCTATCTTATTCTTACATTGACTACAGGATTCTTTTAGTCTTTCACTACAATGAGGACATACCTCATAAGAAGAATCTATTTCATTATTACATTTGCTACAATATATTTTTTCCACTTCCTTCGACGCCATATTCCCCAGCAGCAGATAATATATTAATATTGATATCCCGATACATGCTATGATAGGCACGTCTATCATCCTCTCTTTAAAGTCCCTTCTTATATTGTATCATATGCTACAGTCCTGGTGGGATTTAGTACTACTAAATATCTCCACTCCTATATTAAATAAACCTTTATCTCTATTCTATAATTCGTTGCAATTCTTATGCCAAAGTTCTTTTGTAGTCCTGTTAAATGTATAGATTCTTTCTATAATGATTATATTAAATATAGAATCTTTATATAGTATAAACTTTACTATACTTTATTCATTAGCGTTAACTTAAACCATAATTTTCCATACCGAGTGGAGCAAAGCGGAGTCGAAGGATGACAGTTCAAGAGAGTTTTGGTAATAATTGTAGCCTATGATACTTTATTATGAAATAGCTAGGAGGTGTATGATGGAGGCTGGTGTTAGAAATAGTTTGATTGGTGAAATCGAGAGTATTAAACAGGATGGTATCATGGCACAAATCACTATGTGAGTTGGCGGCTGAGGTGAGAAAGCGCCTCGCATTACGTCCGTGTTGACGAAAGATAGTTTGCTTGATGCTGGTTTTAAAGAAGGTGATCGAGTAGATGCTTTAGTAAAGGCCATTAATGTTGTTATGATTAAACACTAAAATATCCCTGTACCAGTAAGTGGTACAGGGATATTTTTCTATCACCCAAAAGTCTATTATGCTTTTTTATAACTTGGTTCAATATCCACTTTCTTTAATCTCAAAGAATTATATACAACATTTAAAGAACTGAGAGACATAGCGGCTGCACCAATCATCGGATGCAGCAAGCCAAACATTGCTACTGGAATCGCCAATGCATTGTAAAACCATGCCCAGAAGTAATTCTGTTTTATCTTTCTAAAGGTAGCCTTGGATAGTTTAATAGCAGATATAATCCCACTAAGTTCTCCCCTAACCAAAGTTACGTCAGCAGCTTCAATAGCAATATCTGTTCCCGTGCCGATGGCTATACCTACATTGGCCTGTTTTAATGCTGGAGCATCATTGATACCGTCTCCCACCATAGCTACTGTATGGTATTTTTCTTGGAGCCTGACTACCTCTTCTACTTTACCATCTGGTAGTACCTCAGCAATCACATGACTAATCCCTACTCTCTTACCTATAGCAGCAGCTGTTCTGCGATTATCTCCTGTAATCATGGCGGTTACAATACCCATAGCTTCTAGTTCTCTTATGGCGGCAATTGAATCTTCTTTTAAAGGATCTGCCACTGCTACGATGCCTAACAGTTGATTTTCTCGAGCCATCAGCATAGCAGTTTTAGCTTCTTCCTCTAATCGAACCAGTTCCTCTTCATAAGCTTCATAAGCAATCTTATTTTCTTGCATCAGCTTTCTATTACCTACTAGAATCTTTACGCCGTCAATCTTTCCTACTACACCCATTCCTACGATAGCCTGAAAATCCTTTACTTCTCCTAAAGAAATCTGTTGGTCCTTTGCCTTTTCTACAATAGCGTGGGCCAATGGATGCTCTGAACCGTTTTCAATGCTTCCAGCAAAATAAAGCACTTCTTTTTCCTCAACACCTTCTACCGTTATTAAATCTGTGACCTCTGGTTTACCTTTAGTGATGGTTCCAGTTTTGTCAAAGGCGATGGCCTTTACATCCTTAAAAGTTTGTACTGCCTCACCATTACGAATTAGAATTCCCTTTTCTGCTCCTATACCACTTCCCACCATTAAAGCAGTCGGTGTTCCTAGTCCCAAGGCACAAGGACAAGCGATAACTAGAACAGCCGTTGAAGTAACAAATGCCAATGTGAGAGGCGTTAAGTCTGGATTTACCCATGGTAAAAAGTTTGCACCCCATTCAATAATCCCCCTATGGAAGTCAGGGAATAAGTTAAAGGAAGCAAAAGTTCCTAAGGTTAGTAGAATAATTACAGGAACAAAGTATCCTGTTACTCGATCAGCAAATTCCTGTATCGGCACTTTAGAGCCTTGACATTCCTCCACCATTTTTATTACCTGTGATAAGAAGGTATCTTTTCCTACCTTCGTTACTTCTACCTTTAGAAGTCCTTGTTTATTTAAAGTAGCACCAATTACCTCATGTCCTGCTTCTCTTTTTACCGGCATAGATTCTCCAGTAGCCATAGATTCATCTACCAAACTGTTCCCTTCAACTACAATACCATCGGTAGGAATTTTTTCTCCTGGGCGGATTACCATGATATCCCCCACCTGTAGTTCTTTTACCGATACTTCAACTTCTTCTCCATTTACAATAATTTTTGCTGTTTTTGCTCCCATTTGCAGGAGTTTCTTAATGGCTTGAGAAGCTCTTCCTTTAGCACGAACCTCTAAATACTTTCCAACTAAGTGTAAACTCATAATGGTAGTAGCCATTTCTATAAAGGTTTGTATTGGGAAAATGAAACCTAGTAAACCAATTAAGTAGGGAGGTAAAGAACCTAATGTCACCAAAACATCCATATTAGGACTTTTATTTTTTAAGGCTTTAATGCTTGCTTTATGAACATGCAATCCCGTACCAAATATGATAGGAAAACCTAACACTACTGTCATTAGAAAGTAACCTGGAATAGGTCGTATAAACATGTGAATCATCATCAACCCCATAATAGCACCTGTGAAGATAAGTGATGTTGTCATGTTTTTTTGTGCCTTCGTTACCTTTATTTCGTCTTCATCGACTTCTTCTTTTACTTCTTCTTCTAAAATTAATTCATAACCTAACGAAGAAACTTTTCTTTTCATTTCCGCTAACCGAATCACTGCCGGATCATATTCTATGGTCACCTTCTCTACAGCAAAGTTAACATTAGCAGAGGTAACTCCCTCTATTTTATTAAGGGCTTTTTCTACACGATTTGCACATGCACTACAGGTCATACCCTGAACCTTGAAGGTTTTCTTCTCTTGTTGACCTTCTGTTTCTATTGAAGCTGTATAACCTAAGTTGGTAATGATAGCCGCAATAGCCTCTGAAGTAATTTTATCTTTATCAAACTCTACTTGGGCCTTCTCTACAGCAAAATTAACATTCACTGCTAAAATTCCTTCTGTTTTATTTAACTTTCTTTCTATCCCTGCTGAACAACTGGTGCAAGACATACCTTGAATTTTAAAAGTTACTTTTTCTATATTATTTGCCTGTACCATGCTTACCGCTCCCCTCCATCATCTATTTCATGATTCTTGCCACAACAACTAGTCTTTTTACTACTTGTAGCTTGGTTTTTGCTACTATGTCCTCCGCAGCATCCACCCCTCTTTATCATAAAGTATATCCCTATTGCTACTAAAGCAACAATAATTAGATCATTCATATAGATACCCTCCTTAACTTCTTTTAATATAAATATATAAGTAGATAACGATGCATTACACCCTACCCCCCTTAGGTATATTATACCCCCTGTGGGTATAATAATCAACTGTTATTTTAAAAACTTATTTAAAAAGAGAATCCATTAAAATGGATTCTCTTTTTAAATTTCATCTAACGAAAAAACAGCATAGAGTTTTTTCTACACTGTTTTTTCTTCATTCCTCTTCTTATCTGCTTTTTCTGTCAATACACCTGCCGCCACAGCAGTTAAAGGAATACATAGTAATAAACCAATACTGCCGGCAAAGGCTCTTATAATTTCTGTAGCAATAATATCAAGATTAATGATCCTTACCAAAGGATCTTGATAAGCAGTGAATAGTAACAATAGGGGAATAGCACTGCCTGTATAGGCCAAGATAAGGGTATTGGTCATGGTTCCCATAATATCCTTGCCGATATTCATCCCTGATTGAATCAATGCCTTTGTAGAGATGTTGGGGTTGAGACTTTTGATCTCCTCCATACTGGAGGCAATAGATATACCTACATCCATCACAGCTCCCAAGGCTCCCATAATAATTCCAGCAAATAATAGACCCCTAAAGTCGAAGTTTACTCCCTGTGGAATGTACATCAGCATCATAGCTTCTTCGTTAGATAGTCCTGTTAGGCTTACTTTTGAGCCTATAACATAAGCAATCAATCCTGCTATAAATACACCACCTAATACACCAATAATAGCAGCATAGCTTTTTGTATTCATACCTCCTACTACTAGCATAGTCATACAAGTAACTACAAAGGATACCGCAATCGTCAGTAGGATAGGGTTATAACCTGCTAATAGACCCGGCAATAATACCTTTAATATCAATACAATGGTTAAAATCAAGGTAAGCATTGTTTTTAAGCCTTTAAAGCCCCCCACCAAAATCAACAAAGCAACAAAAATTCCAAGCACAAGATATATATAAGTATCCCTTAAATACTCAGAAATGTAAACATCTACCACACCATTTCCCATATCATCTATCGTTACTAATACTTTATCTCCTGGCTTAACAAGAATATCATAGCTAAAGCTTCCTGTAAGACTATGAATTACTTCAAACTGCTGCCCCTTATAATCCCCCGAAAGAACTTCAAGGCTGACTACCATACTCTCTGTAAAAAAGTCAGTTTCTAAAGCATCCTCTGCTAATTCCTGTACATTTAATACCTTAGCCCTTTCAATCACCGGTTCTTTTTGCAAAGAATCGGCAAAAACAGGATTGCTTCCTATCTTGACACTCCCACAGCTAAAGCAGTGGGATTCTTGAGTGATTAAACCGAAGTACATTTCTGCTATCGGAGTATGACCTCAAGCTTAGGGTATGCCATTACCCCTCCTAGAGCAGTACATATAGTACCCTAGGCTAGTAGACTTTTACCATCTACTACAGGTGCATTAATTATATTTATAGCACCTACTCTATCCCTATGTGTTTTAAAACCACAGGAGCATTTATATTTTCTATCTCTTGCTTTATTTAGTTTCTTACATTCAGGGCATATTTGAGAAGTGTATTTAGGATCAACATATTCAACCTTTATCCCCTTCAATAGTGCCTTATACTCTATGAATTGAGCTAGACGATAGAATGACCATGTATGTAGATTTTTTTCGTTTTTACGGCTTGTTCTTGCCGTGTTTCTGATATTCGTTAATTTTTCAAGCCGAATATCAGAAACATTATTATTTACTGCAAAATTAATTATTTCTCTACTTACTTTGTGGTCTTGGTCTGTCATCCAACGTTGTTCTTTATCATCAAGCTTTTTAATGACTTTAAGCTTCTTGGCTTTTCCAAGTTTTTTACGTTTCGCTTTATATTTACGTTTGACGTATTTATTTTGCCTACCGTTTCCAAAAAAAAACGTTTTTCCTGAATCGGTTACAGCTACAGCAGGAACTTTTAGGCCTAAGTCAACACCCATTACAACATCACCTTTAACTATATGAGATACTTTTTCAACACTTATTTGAGCGATATATTTATTGCTTTTCTTAGTTATACGCAATGCTCCCAAATGACCTTCTAGTTGTTTTAGCTGATAGTCTGTCATGATAGTTCTAGTTTGAATACGCTGCGATTTCCCATCTATAATAACGGGAAAACTAAGAATACCGTCTTTAAGTGAATAATTTTGATTATTCCATATACAGACAGGTTTTTTAAGGGTAGCTACATTGATTACTTTTTGTTTATCAGTAGGCAGTTTGGAATTAGCCTTGATAGCTTTCTTGTACTTAGTACAGATACTTTTGGCATCTCTAATAGATTGATTTTTCACTGCACTTGGCATATTTGCAAAAACATCTTTAGATGATAGCTTTACTCTTTCTTCTGATTGGAGCGTAGATGAAACAAGGCTATTAACAGTATGGATATATTCTTTTGATATAGATTCTATTAGTTGTACTTGTTCTTTTGTCAAAATAATATTAAATTTTACTGTTATCTGCATTGTTTCACCCCCTTGTTTTTTGTTCTTCAACATATCGTTTTATAGTTTCACTTGATACATTTCCTGCGGTAGATACAAAATAGCTTCTTGTCCAAAGACTTGGCAAATGTCGCAGATGTTTAAATTCCTGCCTTAATAATCGAGAAGTCACTCCTTTCACTTTTGCCATTATGTCTGCTGGACTTAAATGAGGAAGTGCATTGACAAAAAGATGGCAGTGGTCTTTATCACATTCTATTGCCAAAATTTCTATTTCAATGTCTTTACAAATCTCATTGAGAAGCTGTTTAAATTTTATTTCAACTTCTCCAACTAGAACTTTACGTCTGTACCTTGGACAGAAAACAAAATGATAGTTTATTAAAGATACTGTTGTTTGTGTTCTTCTATAATCTTGTCCCATATATTTATAGTATCAGTTTTAAACTGAAACTGCAACAAGAAGATTAAAAGAAACGCCTTTCATCCCACGATTGAAACCGTGGGCTTTCAGGCGAATTTACTGTAATGAACAAAATCATAAGGACTAAAATATAAGCAAGTTTCTTCATTTTTCAGTTCCTCCTATCTTTTATACAGCTTTAACCCCTTTCCTTTTATAGATAACCAATTTTATACCTTAACAAAATACACCCTCCTGCAGTTTCAAAATTGAACATTGTAATCATTTCTTGCAAATGCATACGGTCTGCATTTTGTTAAGCTTTGTAGTTGGCTATCTATATAGTATAACATGTTCTATCTTCAATTTTAACCATAGTACAAGATTAATTATGCAATATTTATGCCAATTTTTGAAAGCAAGCAATTAAATTCTCAATATTTTTCAATATTTCTTCTGAAGCCAAAATCCCTGTAGCCGAAGTAACCTGTATTTTTTCTTCTTTATCTATGTCTTTCTGATAAAGCCTAGCTATTTCTCCATGGAGAGGTGTAATACTATAATCTGCCTGTTTAAGCATACCTACATCCATAAGAGAATCCCCTGCTGCCACAGTAAAATCAGTATCAATATGATTGATTAGATATTCAATCGCATCTTTTTTATTCACAACCTTTGGAACAAAGTATAATTTCCGTCTCTGTAAATATCCCTCCCAGTGGTTTTCCTTTAACCACTCTATAAATCTACATAACTCCTCCTGTGGCAGGCGATCTTGATCAACAATAGCATAACAAAATAAATCATCCGCCATTTTCTGAGAAGTCACCCAATCCTCTGGGTGAATTTCCCTAAATTTTACAAGTATTTCTTTTAAAGGTAAACAATGCTTTTTGACTTTTTCTCTGATCAAAGTATTCCAGCCTTCATCAACACTTCCATCAATAAGAAGATTGCCTCCATTGCTGACAATAGCATATTGAGGAGGGATTTCCTTTTGAAAAAGGGTAATTCGTTGATACTGCTCTATACTACGGGTGGTGACTGGTACAAAAATCACCTTCTGGGAAAGACTTTTTAATGTTTTTATAGCCGCCTCTGTCATATAAGCTATTGCCTTACCATCCTTTGTCTCTATTAAACGAATTTCCGAAGTTTTTAAACAATCCTCTTGTAAAAATCTTCCGCTGTAAATTAAAGTTTCATCTAAATCAGAAGCAAATAACACTACGAACCCCCCCTTAGGGATTGAATCAACCCGCAGCATTTGTAGGTCATAGCGTTAAATATTTCCACAGGCACATTTTTCTCTTTCGCCAGCAGAAAGATATGTTCTAAGGCGGGGTCATCTTTTGTCTTCACCAATACCTTCCAAGGAACTCTTCTAAGAAGTACCCGGGTTGTTTCTCCAATCCCTGGTTTAATATAATGAATGCTCTCTATATGAAACTTTTTCTGTATTTTCTCTATGTCCTTCCAACCAGCCCAACTAACCTCATGTTGAAGATCTAACTGTGGATATTTGTCCATCTCCATGATCACTTCGGAAAACTCAGTAGAGATTCTATCAATAAAAAGGTTGGATACATCTTCTTCCTCTAGTTCCTTATAGTATTTCACCCCGTGGAAATCCCTTGCCCCAATTAAATCTTCTCGATGTACTGTACGACTGATTAATCCAGAGACAGTTGCATTTAAACAGGAACTTGGAATTAAAAAATCTTCTCTTGTACCAAAGGTGCTTACACAATGTCCAGGATCCGCAAGAACTGCTAAGTCATCTTCTACGGTTATGCCATAAGCTTCCTTGAAAGCGTTGCAGGATTCTGTCAATACTTTAGTAATAGCCCCCTTGCCCGTCCATCCATCAACAAACTGGATTTTTTTTGAGGGGTGATTTTTTAAAATGTAGTGCAGAGCATTTTCATCTATCCCTTTTCCCCGAATAATCGAGATGCTATAATGAGGCAAGTCTACAGCATATTTTTGCAAAATATACCGTTTGATCAATATACCTATGGGGGTACCTGCTCTAGCTAAAGAAACCAATGTAATATCCTTACCCCTGTTTTTTATAATTTTTTCTGAAACAATAGCCACTGCTACAGCTAGCTTTTTTGCTGATGCTTCTAAAGAAGTATAGAATAAGTCCATATAAGCATCAGAAGGCTTATATTCTATAGGCAACATCTCAGAATAATGTTTTCCCTGCTGGATTTCCTGTTCTCTATATTTAGTACCCTGTTCCAGTATCATACCGCTGAGGTCCTTTAACAAAAAAACAACATCTTTATGGGAATAACTCCCTAGAGGTGCTGGTTGACTCATATGTTCTTCCTCCCTAAGCAAAATACAAAGTACAAGTGAAAAATCCCCAATTTCTTTAATACCTCCACTAAAGGTCTGAGCCCATCTAGTTTGGTTTCTCTTTCAAAAAATAAATAAAGATCGTCATAATAACCGTAGGGAATATTATAAAGGTAGTTTATAATCTCAGGGTCATCAGGACTTTCAAAGGAAAAAGCGTTTTGTACAGCATAATTCTCTTTTCTTTCTGGGAAAATAGGACTTCTCGTGGTGGAGTGGTACATTACTCCCTCCCCCATATGAGCGGCAATTCTCATGGGCAGGTACATGAATTCTCCCGTTCCAAGACAAAGAGTATTTTTTCCTTTTCTCATTTTTCCCAAAGCACTGCCAATGGCTTTTGCCGCTTCATCGATAGTATTTTTATCCTTGGATGTTATACCAAATCGCCCAGTTTCCAATAAATAAGGTGTTTCATTTTTTTCACCCAAAGCATTTATAGAAGAAAAGGGTAATTTATTGGAGAAAAGATCATCAAAATATAATTTTTGTATATTCACCTGAGGCTCGTAAGATAAAACTTCTTTTTTATTTGTTGAAAACCTCGTCTTTGCTAATTCTCTATTCACTGACTCTTCAACCCGAATCCTGCCTGAGATCAAAGATACTGTTTGAATACCTACACCTAATTGAGAAGCTGTGAAACGAAACCTCTGCCGATCTTCCTCTGAGCGCCAATCTAAAAGAGATGCTACCACATAGTCTTTTCGAGGGTATTTTTCTTGGATGGCAGTGATAAAATTCAGTGCAGTTTTTCCTGTGGTTATTTCATCATCAATTAATACAATAGGATTTGAAGATTTTAATAAATTCTCATCTATAGAATAATATCGATGAGAAGTGGCATGGGAGTGCTCCTCTTCAAAACTGATCAATGATTCCATTTCTGGAATCCTCTCACGGGTGGTATGAATATAGGTGCCTCCATGAGAAAAACAATCAAAAACTGCATGTCCTAATGCTGTTGCAGTTTCAGCAAAACCTATAAAGATTGTTGGTTCCGGTAATGAAAAAGGATTTTTTTTCATCAGTTGGTAGGTTTCTTCACAATTCTTTCCCTGTATAATCGCCTCTATAATAGCTGGCATCAAAGCCGTTTTCTTTCCATAGACTGTCTCCAAATGGGCTGCCGCCAAAGCTGCCCCCCCTAATAAAGAAATAGAAGGAGGCACAGGGATGTGCTTCCCTAGTATTTTACTGACAAATAAAAAACGTCTATTTAAATTTTTCCGAGCTGCCATAGAAAATAGTCTATGGTGAGGAATTTTATAGGGATTATGTTGGACTTCAATAGTTAAATGAAAGTCATGAGCAATGCTAAATTTCCATTCTTCAAGTGAGCAAGTTTGTAAAGTTTTTTCTTTCATGAAACACCCCATAAATTCTAGATTTTAATATGATTTTTTTTGCCCAGTGAATATGGGGCTTAATCTCATTCATTTTATTGGCATATTGACTTTTTACAACGCCTAATTCTCCATTATTATTGGATAATATACTGCAAGCATCTGTATACTCTTCGTGGCTTACCACTTGAAGGGCTTGTACAGGAATAATATGACTTGGATGGATGATGGTCTTTCCTGTCAATCCATTGGCCTTGTCTAATAAAACCTCATGAATCAAGCCATCCAAGTATTTATCCAACATTTGAGCACGAATCTTAATTCCCTTAGCCCCATAAGTATCTTCAAAGGGACTCTGCCGAAGCTGCGGCTTTAAGACTCTGTCAGCCTTTGAAAAATATTCCCAGACCGGCCCTGAAACAACATAGCCTTCTTCTGCACGACAAAAGAAGTTGACAATATCTCCAATACAATCTCGAATAACTGCGATATCGTAGATCCTCAGATCATAGCTTCTACGAATACCAAACAAACCTGAAAAATCAGTGGCACCAATTCGTATATTTAATACCAAGTCCTTGTACTGATGCAGCACCTTCTTTATAGCCCCTAATGTTTCCAATCTACATTCCTTATAAATGATCTCTGGGGCTTCTAAAATAGGCATGCCATACAAGTGAATTTGAAGTTTATGGTTAAGCTTTTTTAGTTGTTGAAAATAAGCTTCGCCGTTATGTTGAGAAAACTTAGGAAAGACAAATCCTGTTATAAGATAGAAGACTTCACCTGCCATCATCATAATTTTCTCCATCTGTTCTACACTCCGTACTCTCACAAAAATAAGTGGAAGCTTTGCAGCATCCATCTTTTTTTCTTTCACAGCCAAATGTAATGCTTGCAAATGATGATAGAGTTTTTCCTCAGCTCTATGGATTTCATGATCTCCTATAGCATCTTCTAAGCAAAGCACCATAGATATTAATCCTGTGTGTTTAGCACTAATGATCTCTTCAGCAATTCCTTCTCTTGTTACTGGCATATATAGCAATGCCCCCAAGGCATAAGCCAATAGCTCTTTTTCACTATCTCTTTGAAAGGCATTGGGCAAAGAATAAAAAATCGCCTGTTTTTTTTCATGACTTAAATAATCAAAGTACCTCATAATATTTATTTACTTGTAGGTATAAACTGTCGAATCCAAGAACCAAATCCTTGAGGATTACGGGTTTGTATCAAGACAGTTCCAGGACCTCTAAAGCGACAAACAAGACCTTCACCTGATGTCCAGCTTGAAATCCAGCCCTTTGAAGCTTTTTCAATGGTATACTTCATATAGTCCGGCCACGCTACTAAGTGACTATTATCAATAATTACTTCCTGACCTGCTTCAAGGTTGATGGGGTGAATAGCACCATAGGAATTAACAAAAACAGTACCCCTTCCCCCTATGCTAAGAATAAAAAAACCTTCTCCAGAAAACAGTCCTCTGGCGATATTTTGCATTTGTGTAGAGACTTCTATATTTTGTGTGGCAGCTAAAAAACCATCTTTTTGAACACATAAGTTATAGGAACCGTCTAGCTCTATATCGGTAATGCCTCCTGGAATAGAAGGTGCTAATAAAACCTCTCCTGCCCCTCGGCTGGCCTTAAGGGTTTGGAAGAAAAACTTCTCTCCTGCTAACATCCTCCCTAGTCCCTTGAAAAGCCCACCCTCCATTTTTCCGTCAACATCAACAGTATCCGACATAGACACCATAGCATCAGATTCCGCCTTCACCATTTCACCTTTTTGAAGTTTCATCTCAATAATTGGAAAAGCATCTTGATAAAGTATTTTATATTGCATCAGTTTGTCCCCTTTCAATTTCTCTTGTAGCCATAGATCAATAATTTCTAATGTTATTTTATCATAGGAATCTTAAACAACAAATATCAAACCGATAATTATTTATATAAAGAAAAGACCCATCGGGTCTTTTCTTAGAAGTTTATTTTTTCTTTCTAATCACTAACTCACAACAGGCATCCCCTTCACTTAGCAGTTGATTAAAATCTAACTCTAAGTTTTCAAAGGCTTCTACCATACCATAATCCCCATATCTTGCAAGTTTACATAAGTGTGCTACTTCTTCGTCAGAGCAACCAAGTTTTTTCCAAGCCTCTACTAATGCACAGTAGCTAAATTGCAGTACACTTTCCTCTTCTTCTAACTTAACAGGGTTCATAGCAAAGGCTTCTCTTGCATGTCCTGTCAATAGAGCTTTGGCAAAGTCTTCAGCAGTGTCTGCCTTTCCTATAGCCACACCCTTCATATGACCAAATTCTCTTATAGCTTTTTCTGCAATCTTATCCACATCAGCATTTTCTTCTTTTGCATATTTTAATAATAAATAGAACCACTTTGCCCTATCTTCTATAGCAGCTCTAAAAGCATCGGTTAATTCTGCTTGCGTATATTTACCTTCACACATATCTTAACACTCCTTTAAAATTTTTATTTATTTACTCCCCTAGGTAAGCTTTTCTTACTTCATCACTTACCAAGAGTTGATCTGCACTATCTTCTAAAACAATTTTACCTGTTTCAATAACATAGCCTCTATTGGCTATCATTAAAGCCATTCTTGCATTTTGTTCAATCAGCAAAATCGTTGTTCCTTGAAGATTAATTTCCTTCACCAGTTCAAAAATCATTTCTACCAACATAGGTGCTAAGCCCAAGGAAGGTTCATCTAGCAGTAAAAGCTTAGGCTTACTCATTAAAGCCCTACCTATGGCCACCATCTGCTGTTCCCCTCCACTGAGGGTTCCTGCCTCTTGACTTTTTCTCTCGTATAGCCTAGGAAATAATTGGTACACTCTTTCGAAGGATTCCTTTATTTCTTTGTTATCTTTCCGAATAAAAGCGCCCATTTCTAAGTTTTCTACCACTGTCATTTTAGGAAAAACCTGTCTGCCCTCTGGTGAAAGACTAATCCCTAACTTTACAATATCAGAGGCGTCCATTGTGGTAATTTCCTTGTCCACAAATTTAACAGAGCCAGTTTTAGGTTTAATTAATCCTGTTATAGTTTTTAACAGCGTGGTTTTACCAGCACCATTGCTACCAATTAAAGCAACAATTTCT
The DNA here is from genome assembly GCF_001042715.1 of Clostridium aceticum. Lineage (NCBI taxonomy): Bacteria > Bacillati > Bacillota > Clostridia > Peptostreptococcales > Natronincolaceae > Andreesenella > Andreesenella acetica. The sequence continues at coordinate 3,486,239 of NZ_CP009687.1, forward strand.
CCCTGATTTATTTCTAAATCAATTCCCTTTAAAGCCTGTATATTTCCATAAAAAGTGGAGAGATTCGAAACTGTCAGCATCATTTAAGCCCCCTTTCCAAGATAGGCTTCAATAACTGCTTGATTATTCTTGATCACAGAAGGTTCTCCCTCGGCAATTTTTGTACCATGATCTAAGACATAGATTCTATCAGAAATCTTCATAACTAACTTCATATCGTGTTCTATCAATAAAACAGTTATCCCTAGATCCTTTAACCCACTTATATATCTCATCAAATCCTCAGTTTCTTGAGGATTCATACCAGCAGCAGGCTCATCCAGTAGAATCAACTTAGGCTGTGAAGCCAAAGCCCTGATGATCTCTAGTTTCCGTTGCTGACCATAGGAAAGGTTCTTTGCATAGTCACTAGACTTTTTAAGCAAATTTACTGTTGCTAATAATTCCTTTGCCTTCGCAGTATTTTCTTTTTCTTCTTGATAAAACTTTTTAGTTCGTAATAAAGAATGTAGTAAATTATTGGTACTACAGCTATGCATACCCAAAAGAACATTTTCTAAAACTGTCATATGGGAAAACAACCTAATATTTTGAAAGGTTCTTGCAATACCACTTTCAATGATTTTCTGCGGAGGAATCCCATCAATCTTTTTATTCTCAAATTGGATGGTTCCGCTGGTTGGTTTATAAATCCCTGTCAGCATATTAAAAAAAGTTGTCTTTCCTGCTCCATTTGGTCCTATTAAACTCACGATTTCTCCTTGAGAAATATTTAAGTTTACATCGTTTACTGCCTTCAGACCACCAAACATCATGGTGAGATTGTCAACTTCCAATAGTTTCATGGTGATCTTCCTCCTCACTATCTAACTTAAAGTGAATACCGCCTAAAATTCCCTGCGGTCTTGTAAGCATCATAATAATTAATACAGCCCCATACATTACCATTCGATAGTCCTCTAAAAACCTCAGCATTTCAGGTGCAATTACTAGAATAATGGTTCCCACCATTGCTCCCCACATATTCCCCATACCACCTAATACCACCATACTTAAAATTTGTATAGATTCGTTGAAGGTAAAACTCTGAGGATCAATATAAGTAATATAATGAGCATAAAAACTGCCTGCTAATCCTGCGAAAAATGCGGCAATAGTAAAAGATAAAATCTTATACCGCAAGGTATCTACCCCCATAGCTTGAGCAGCCAGTTCGTCTTCCCTAATAGCACTAAAGGCTCTACCTAACCTAGAGCGCATAATTCTATCAATAGCAATGTAGGTGATCACTACCAGAAAAAGAATCAAATAATAATAGTCCGTACTACTCCTTACCTGATAACCAAAAATTAATGGCCTAGCAATACCCGGAATACCCATAGGCCCCCTTGTAAGACTTATCCAATTTAAGGCGATAATTCTTACGATTTCTGAAAATCCAAGGGTAACAATTGCAAAATAAGCTCCCTGAAGTTTCAGTGTAGGTATACCTAATAAAAGTGCAGCAAAAGCGGAAACAGTCGCTGCTATAGGAGCTGTAACAATAAAGCTCATGCCGTAGCGCATACTCAAAATAGCAGAAGTATAAGCCCCGATACCATAAAAAGCCGCATGTCCTAAAGACAGCTGACCCGTATAGCCGGTGATGAGGTTCAAACTCATGGCTAGCACCATATAAATCCCCACCATAATAATCATCCGCATTTGAAAATTATTTATAGAAAGCAAAGGCAATAGTAGTAAAGCCAGCAATAGACCTCCTATTACAATGGCTTTTGCCCTAGGCGTTTTTTTCTTTTTATTCAGTTTCTTTATAATTGTTTCCAATGAACTCCACCTACACTTTCTTTTGAACTTCTTTTCCTAAGAGGCCGGTAGGTTTAACAAGCAGCACACTGATTAAAATAGCAAAGGCAATAGCATCTCTATATCCAGAGTGTATATAACCTGCTGCTAAAGTTTCTGTAACGCCAATCAGTAGTCCCCCTAGTATAGCTCCTGGTAATATACCAATTCCACCTAATACCGCCGCAGCAAAAGCCTTTAAACCAGCCATAAATCCCATCATAGGGTCCACTGACTGATAATACATCCCCACCATAACACCTGCTACTGTTGCTAATACAGCACCTAAGAAGAAAGTAAAGGAAACAACGTGATCTACATTGATACCCATTAATCTTGCTGCCTCCATATTCTGTGCTGTGGCCCGCATTGCTTTTCCTATTTTCGTCTTTTTTACCAATAGTGTTAATCCAATCATTAAGATCACTGAAGTAAATAAAATGATAATCTGTAAATAAGATATTCTAAAACTCTGAAATTGAATAAATCCTAAATTAAATACTAATGGAAAATTTTTCGTTTCAGAACCCCACATCACCATAACAAGATTTTGCAAAAAGATAGATATTCCTATTGTGCTAATCAGAGCAGTTACCTTTGGTGCATTTTTTTTCCTTAGAGGCAGTAAGGCTACTTTATCAATCAAAATGCCAAATATACCTGTTAACAAAACACTTACAGCAAAAGCAGGTAAGAAGCTCATCCCTAATGCAGTCATTAACATTAAGCATATAAAAGCCCCAAACATGTATACTGCACCATGTGAAAAATTAACCAGCTCTAAAATACCAAATACCATCGTATAGCCTATAGCTGTCAATGCGTAGGTACTGCCCAGGGTTATTCCATTGATAATTTGTTGTAAAAACATCCTCATCTCTCCCGATTAGTGTCCTAATAATAAGTTTATTTATATAAGCCTTGCGGTACTTTGAAAACATGTGTAAAAACAGTATCAAATCCTGCAAGGCTCATATTTAAAATCATTTGTGAAAAGAGTTTTATTATTTTACAAGTACAAACTCTCCATCTTGAATTTGAAGAACGCTCATTGTTTTAACAACATCTCTATTTTCATTGAAGGTAATATTACCTGTAACACCTTCATAGTCTGCTGTTTTTGCTAACTCATCTCTTACTGCTGCACGATCAGTACCAGCTTTTTCTATAGCTTTTGCTAGTACACCTAAAGTATCATAGGCAACTGCAGCAAATTGATCTGGCTCTTGATTGTAAGCTGTTCTAAAACTTTCTATAAATGTGCTTATTGCAGCATTATTGTCATCTGGGAAAAAGTTTGTTGTTAAATAAATTCCATTTACACTATCTCCTGCTAATTTAATTAGCTCTTCATTATAAATTGAACTTAAACCAGCTAGTGGAATATCATAACCTAACTGCTTCATTTGTTGTGCGATCATACCAGTTTCTGTATAGAAGGCTGCTAAAAATATCACATCAGGATTTACACTGTTGATTTTTGTCAGTGTAGAGGTAAAGTCTTGTGTTTGTCCTCCAATAAAAGTCTCTTCTGCTACAATTTCTGCACCTAAATTTTTTGCTCCTTCAACAAAGTGATCTCTGGCAGTGATACCCCAGTCATTGTTGATATAAATCACTGCGATTCTCTTTTTATCTAATTGATTTACCACCATATCAGCAGCTATCGGTGCTTCAATAGCTTGAGTATTAATATTTCTAAACATATAGTTTCCTTCACCTGTAAAATCAGGGTGAGATGTCGTTGGTGAGAACTGTACTAAGCCACCTGCTTCGTAAACCGAAGATGCAGCTAAAGACGCTGTGCTTGAAAAATGTCCTATTACTGCTGTAACTTTTTCATCATCTACTAATCTTTGCGCTACATTTGTAGCTTCACGAGCATCATTTCTATCATCTAAAAAAGTTAGTTTTACTTGTTTACCGTCAATACCACCGGCCTCATTAATTTCTTTTGCCTTTAGTTCTGTTCCCATTCTAAAAGCATTGCCATATTGAGCGTAATCCCCAGATAATGGTGCTGCTACAGCTATTGTGATCTCCTCAAGATCTACATTAGCCTTTTCTGATGTGCCGGCACATCCAGCAAGTAGTAAGAATACCATAGATGTAATTAAAATAAGTATAATTGCCTTTTTCATTTTTTTTCCCCCTTAGTTTTAATTCATACTAATTTGATAAGAATAGTATGTTTTACTTGAGCCTTATTTTATCATATTTATTTTTGCAAAGTCAATGTTAATTATAACAAAGTCTTCTTTATGAAAGATTTAAAGGATGACTTTGTTGAAACCAATAAGGGAAATTATAACTTATCCATCACTTATAAAGTTTATAAGTTCTCATTGGTTATAATAAAACAAGTAATATTCAAAAATATTACTTGTTTTATTATCTGTTTATAAAATTTTAACAAAATTATTGAAATAATGCAATGTTTTCGTTATTTTTCCTCTTCTTCATCTACTATATTTTTTAACTTTTCTGTAATCAATTCATTCATTGTCCCTTTAGGATATTCTCCTTTATCATTTTTTTCCCCAGCAGGAATTCCTGTAAGTACTTCAATACCCTCCTCTACGTGTCCAATAGAGTAAATGTGAAACTTATTTTCCCTCACTGCTTCAATTACCTCTTCCTTAAGCATTAGATTTTTCACATTTTGCTTTGGAATCATCACACCCTGTTCTCCTGTTAAACCTTTTATTTTGCAGATGTCAAAAAACCCTTCTATTTTTTCATTTACTCCTCCAATAGGCTGAATCTCTCCTTTTTGATTGACTGATCCTGTAACAGCTATACTCTGCTTTATAGGAACCTGCGCAATACTGGAGAGTATGGCATAAAGCTCTGTACTGGAAGCACTATCCCCGTCAATAATAGAATAGTTTTGTTCAAAACTGATGCTGACAGAAAGAGACATGGGTTTTTCCTGTGCATACTTACAACCTAAGTAACCACTTAATATAAGCACCCCTTTGTCATGAAGACTTCCACTCTTTTTCACTTCTCTTTCTATATTAATAATCCCAGCCTTTCCTCGATAAGTGGATACTGTTATTCTGCTGGGTTTACCGAAGGAGTATTCTCCCGTTCCCATCACAGCAAGTCCATTAATTTGTCCTATTTTTTCTCCCTCCACATCGATTAGTAGGGTTTCTTCTTCGAACATTTCATTTAACTTTTCTTCGTATTTACTATTGCGATAAATTTTCTTCTGTATCGCCTTTTCTACATGCTGTTTTGTAACTTGGTCTGCATTTTCCAACTGTGCCCATGTATCTGCTTCATATAAAATTTCTACAATTTGATTAAACCGTGAGCTAAGTTTACTTTGATGGTCCGCCAATCTCGAACTATATTCTATGATTCTAGCAACAGCTGTTTTATCAAAATCCTTTAAACCTACTTCTCTACAATGGGCTGCTATAAATTTTGCCATTTTCATAACATTTTCTTGGTTCTTTTCCATTTCTACATCAAAATCAGCCATAACTTTAAACAATTTCTTAAAATCCTCATCCATACTAAAAAGCATATGATATATATAAGCATCTCCTATGATGATGACTTTTAGGTCAATAGGTATCGGTTGCGGTTTAAGACTAGAGGTTACAACATAACCCATCTGCTTATTTAAACTCTCAATGTTAATCTCACCAGTTTTTAAAGCTCTTTTCAAAGTTTCCCACGCATAGGGCTGAGATAGTATCTCCTTTGCCTGTATAATAAGAAAGCCTCCGTTTGCCTTGTGTAATGAACCAGGCTTTATTTCCATAAAATCTGTTTTCAAAATTCCCATTTCATTTTTGTATTCAATCGTTCCCAAAAGGTTTGCAAAGGTAGGATTGGTTTCATTGATAATGGGGGCATGGGTCAGTTCTGCATTGCTTATAAATAAGTTGACTTTATAACGGTTAAAAAAGTTTTCATTAAATTTTAAAGGCATCATCAAAAGTTCTTCTGGTTCCTTTGGTTCCTTGTCTTTTTTAAAGGCATCTATATTTTCAAGAATATCCTCTTCTACATCATTAATAAATTCTCTAAGCCCCCCACTATGTCCGTAGCGTTGAATCAGCTTCTTAATGTGATAATTGATCAATTCATAGGCAACTTTTTTGTCAAGCTTTTTTACTGCATCATTTAACTGTTCTTCTAAGTCCCTAATTTTATTAAGAATTTCTAAAGTTTCTAAGCCTAATTCGTTAGAACGATGTCTGATTTCTTCCATTTCTTCTACCGTAAGGGCATTATACTCCTCTTGGGTCATAGGTCGATCATCCTTTAGCGGCACTGTGATTAACCCATGCTCTGACTCTTTGAATAAAAACCCAGAGTTCTGTGCTGTATTATTTAGCTGATGTACAATTTCTTGATTCTTTCGCTGAAACTCTCGAAGAATTTCGCTCTTTTTTGTTTCATATTCCCTGCCATTATAAGCAATGGGAATCTCTTTTTTTAGGATCTCGATCATGCCTTCTATGTCTTTTTTAAATTGCAATCCTAACCCAGTTTCCATGCTTAAAGCCTTAGGCATATCAGGGTTTTTAAAGTTAAACACATATACCCAATCATTGGGAATCATGATATCTTTAGCAAATTTTTCAGTAATCGAATGGGCATAACTATTTCTTCCTGTTCCACTTAAGCCGGCAATAAAAACATTGTAACCCTTCTTTTTCATTTTCAAGGCAAATTCTAGAGCCTCTACTGCACGATCTTGTCCAATAATTCCTTTGAGTGGTTCTAGTTCAGCTGTTGTTTCAAAATCCAAATCTTCAACATGACATGGACTAGTTAATCCTTCTGGTTTTAGCCGAAATTGATTTATCATGCTACTTCCTCCCCCATATTGTTTGTTTAGTTTATATATACCTATTTGAAAACTTTTTAAAAGCAAAACTTTAAAATTTATGATTTCCTAACCAAAGAAAAAAGATGCTAATGACTTTCATCTTTTAGCATCTTTTTTTAATGATATAATTTTGGGTCTTATCTTCCTGCTGCTATCAATACATTTCTCTGGTGTGCTTCATCTCTTTTTCCATCTACATGACGGGTGCTATTTGAAAAGTATAAATCACTATGTCCTTGAAAGTTATTATTGTTTATGTATTGTATATCATGGGGCATGGCACTGGCAGATGCCGCTAATCTTCTACCATCTACCTCAACAATCACCGGTCTTCTATTCCAGCTATAGTTGCCACCCCATACTTCCTTCATAATAGCAGCATCTCTAGCTGTCAAAGGTTCTACATCAGCATGATTTGCTCCTATGGTACGCTTCATGCTCCATCTTCTGCCTGTATGAAAGTCTTCTACAATAAAAACCTTTCCTATAGGAACTACATACTGAGCTTCTGTCCACCAATCCAGTAGTTCTCCATACTGGGGGCCTGGGGTTGATTTTACAGGAATATGATGTACTGGAATCGTCAGCCTATCCCCTATCCTTAATACATGATTATCCCTCAAACCATTGACATTCTGCAACTCCTTAAAGGGAATACCATACTGGATAGAAAGCGTCCACAGGTTGTCTCCATTTTTAACCGTGTGGGTAATATAAGATTTGCTGGGTGTACTAGAAGTAGGGGGTGTTGGGTTAGAGGCAGGAGGTACTGCCCCTGATGTTGAGGGTATGGTTACTGTTTGACCAGGGTAGATATGCTGTCCCTCTTTTAAACCATTGGCATTTAAAAATTCCTTTAAACTCACATTAAATTTGTTGCTGATAATCCATGGGGTATCATTGTTTTGCACAGTGTATGTACTTGTATTACTAGATGTACTGGGAATCAACATCCTTTGTCCAGGGTAGATATGCTGTCCTTCTCTTAAACCATTGATCTTTAAAAAGTCATTCAAACTTACTTTGAATTTATTGCTGATAATCCATGGCGTATCATTTTGCTGCACAGTATACGTAGTTTGCTGCTGTTTTGTCGGCACCTTCACAACGTCTCCTGCATTAATAGCAGTGTTATTTCTATACTGTGGATTAAGACGATAGATTTCCTCCAAAGATACTTGATATTTTTGAGAAATGATCCATAGGGTATCTCCTGCAGCCACCCTATGGGTAAGGGGGTTAGCAAAGGCAGAAGTCATGGTGGAAGTCAATACAGTGGATGCGATTGCAGTACCTATAATAATTTTCTTGAATTTCTTATTCATCATCGTTGTCCTCCTTTTGGTGATAAAAAACTAATCTTACATAATCTTACATTCTATATAAATTCGAAGAAAACTACAGAAACCCTTTATGTAAAATTTTCTATTAGAACCATATGTTTCACATAGCAAAAAAGGTACCCCCCAAGGGATACCTTTTTAAAACTATACGGTTGTTATAACCCATAAAGGAAGGGTCAAAACCCTTCCCTACGATTATGTCTAGTAGGGATAGGTCTTGACCCATATTAGTTGAAACTTCACCTTATGCTAATCCCGATAGAACCGATACCCGTACAATAATTCCCAACAATTTTTCTGAATCGTCTACAACTGCTATAGGATACTTTGTGTCAATCGCCTTAGGAATCAATTCTTGTACATAGGTCTCCTGATCTGTTGTGTAATAATCTTTTCTTAAAATCTCTTTTAAAGTCTTATTTTCTTTAATTGCTTCGATAGTATCTTCTATTGTTATGATACCTTGAAGCCTTCTGTCCTTATCCACAACAAAGATACTAGAGAGACCATGATCCTTCATCGCCTTCATTGCTACCTTAGGTCCATCCTTCATAGAAACCAAAGGACTTGGATGAAACATAATGTGTTTTGCCTGTACCACCTTAGATTTATCAATATCCTTAATAAAGTCTTCAATATATCCATTTTCTGGATTTGACAAAATTTCTTCTGGTGTACCTATTTGTACAACTTCTCCATCCTTCATAACAGCAACCCTATCCCCTATCTTAAAGGCCTCATTTACATCATGGGTAATAAAAATGATGGTCTTTTGTAGCTTCGCTTGAAGGTCTAAAAGTTCTAACTGCATGTCTCGACGAATCAATGGATCTAGCGCACTAAAGGGCTCATCCATCAACAAAATATCAGGATCATTGGCCAAGGCTCTTGCCAAGCCTACCCTTTGCTGCATTCCACCACTTAATTGATGAGGCATTTTATCACCCCAACCTCCTAAACCTACAGCTATCAGCATTTCCTCTGCAAGCTTATATCTTTTTTGCTTGTCCATTTCTTTTACTTCCAACCCATAAGCTACGTTCTCCATAACACTCTTATGGCTAAAAAGTCCAAAATGCTGAAATACCATAGCAATCTTGTTTTGTCTAAGTTCCCTAAGCTGTTGTTTATCGTATTGTACAATATCTTCTCCATCTATATAGATTTTTCCTTTGGTTGGCTTGTTTAATAGATTTAAACATCGTATTAACGTAGACTTTCCACTACCAGAAAGTCCCATAATAACGAAAATTTCTCCTTTGTTCACTTCAAAGGATACATTATTTACCCCAACTGCCTGTCCTGTTTGCTTTAATATCTCTTCTTTAGAGATTCCTTTTTCTAACTTTTTTAAAGCAACCTTAGGATTTTTGCCAAAAACTTTTATCAGGTTTTCTACTTTTAGTTGTACCGACATCCTTCATCGCCTACCTTTTATCTTTTATACTAGATCTCTTTACTTCTCTACCTTAAATTTATCTGCTACACCCTGTGTAAGTCTATCTATAATAATAGCAAGAATAACAATGGCTAATCCTGCCTCTGTACCCTTGGCGATATCAATTCTATTGATAGCTACTAAGACCTCTCTACCTAAGCCTGGTGCTCCAATCATAGATGCAATAACCACCATTGCCATTGCCATCATGATTGTTTGATTTATTCCTGTCATAATGGTTGGCAAGGCCTGTGGCAGCTCTACTTTATATAATATTTGCCACGGAGAAGAACCAAAGGAATGGGCTGCCTCCACCATTTCTTTGGAAACATTTCGAATTCCTAGATTTGTTAATCGAATAACAGGAACAATAGCGTAGATGGTAGTTGCAAATACTGCGGAAACACGTCCTAAGCCAAATAGAAGCATGGCAGGAATCAAGTACACGAAACTTGGCATTGTCTGCATACCATCTAAAATAGGTCTTATAGCAGTTTCAATATTTGATTTATAAGCCATAAGAATCCCTATAGGTATACCTATCATGACAGAAATAACAACAGATGTTAAAATTACCGCCAGTGTTTCAATCATGAGGGTCCAAAGACCAAAGGAGCCTATGATCAATAACATAAAAGCAAAACCAATACCAGAAGACAGCTTCTTAATACGCCATCCCATAAAAAATACAATAAGAATAAAAAACCACCAAGGCAACAATTGTAAAACAAAATCTACCGTTGTTAAAAATCTTAAAATGTTCGCTCCTAAAGCATCAAAAACACTATCAAAGTTGTTAACAAGCCATTTAACAAAAGAATCCACATAAACACCCAACTCAAATTTTAAAAACTCTGGAAATTCATACATATGTCTTTTAATTACTGTATTATATCTCAGTAATCAAATCTCACCTCTCTTTGTAATAGTGTAAAAACTTGCAATTTGTTTTTTACTAACAAATAGTGAACTTTTTAAAGTTCACTATTTGCCTAAAAAAAATGTTTATTGAATTGCTTCTTTTACTGCTTCAGCTACTTCTTCAGGTACCCAAGCAGTCCATAAATCTTCATATTCTTTTAAAAACCAAACTGCTGCTTCTTCAGTAGTTGCATCATTTGCCTGCATATAAGCCAGAGCCTCACTGGTAACAGCACTGCTTGTTTGATAGTTTTCTAAAAATGCTACGATCTCTGGTGCTTTTTCTGGCATATCCTTGTGCACAGCAACAGTTACATCTACAGCAGGCATTTCAGTAGCATACCCATCGTTCCATTTTTCTTCATCATAAGGGATATCCTCTAGCAATGTCATATCATACATTCCGATAATCCATGTAGGCTCCCAATAATACCCCAACCAAGCTTCGCCTCTTTCTATAGCAGCTATGATGGAACTTCCAAGCGCTGTATCAGATCCTGGACTAAAATAGTTGTAATTTTCATCAAGTCCATGGGTTTTTACTTTTTGCTGTAAAATTTCATCTACTTCCCAACCTGGTATAGCACCGTAGATTCTTCCTTTACTGGAATCCTCTGGATCTTTAAAAACCTCCCAATAATCAGGTAAATCTTGAACGGATCTTAAACCTGGTGCCATAGGTTCAATGCCTCTTTCAGCATCTCCTTCAATCACGTAAGTGGGAACATAAAGACCTTGTGCATTATCATCAAAGTTTGTTGAAACCTCTATAATGTCACCCTCTTCTAATGCTTCTGTATAAGCCTCTATAATGTTATCTGTCCATAACTCCATATAGACATCAATAGATCCATTTCTAAGGGCTGCAAAGGTAATAGGAGTGGAACCCATTTCAATATAAGTGGAATATCCATAGCCGTTTTCAATAATCAAAGCAGCTACCTCATTATGGAAGGCAAGACTATCCCAGCCTGCATCTGCTAAAACAATTCTTTCATCTGTTCCCTCAGGGGAACATGCCGCCATCACTACTAATGATAAAATAAGCAATACGGTTATACTAATTTTTCTGTAAAGTCTTTTTCTTAAGTAACTCATTTTTTTCCTCCTTTTGTTTTTAAATAATATTTCGTTATAGACAACCAATTCAGTACCTTCATAACATTGCATACTGCTTTGGTTATCTAGTTAACTATTTTAAATTTGAACATAAGAATTACATCTACCGAATCTCATTCATGTAAACTTTAAAATAATAATTGTATAATTATTTAATTATACAGGGTTTACTGTCCTAAGTATCAAATATTTATTCATAAGAGATAATTAAATACAATTGTTCCCAAAATTCTCTCGAACTATTCCTTTGCTAATTCTAAGATCCTTCGATTACACTTTGCTCCCCTCAGGATGACAAGTTATGATTTAGATTAACGCTAATGAATATTCATTATACTTTTACTTTTAGGGTATACTCCTTTACCTCTAAGCCTTAACTAGAGGAATTCACTTTTTTATACTGGGCTTTTATATTTCACGCTGAAGTAATAAGACAAAAGATGTAAAGCCACAAAGATAATTATTATAGATAAGCAATCAGTAGATTTGTATAATTATGCAGAAGTTTTGTTCCGTTTTTTTGTTGTTTTAAGATATAAGTGATAAGTGTTTTGAAAGACACAGGAAAATCCCTATTCGGATTTTGAATTTTGATAAGAAGTTTATTTCTAAGGCAGTCTTATTTGATTATTACTGTACTATTATACCACAATGATAAATATTTATAAAATTTGATAATCAGGGATAATCCCCCCTTAGCCAGTCTCACAAAAAAATAGAACTGATATCCTCAGTTCTATTTATATATACTCCCATATACTTTTATTCAGACAAATCCTTAATTTGGTAGGTAACCTGATCTTGTACTATATTAAAGGCCACATACTTAGAAGCTTTTCCAGTTGCATTGTTATAAGTGCCAGTAGAAATATACCTTACACCTTCTATTAACTCGGCTTTTACTTCTTGTCCCCCACCATAAAGAACAAATACCTTTTTACCCTTTTCTGCTGTCTCTGTCAAGGTTTGTCGCAGCAGATTTGCCTCTAACTGATCTGTAAATCCACTGATAGGTCTAGGTAGCACAACAAAAACATTTTTCTTGTTGGTAGTTTCTAATAGATTTATCAGCCATGGCCACTGACTATAGTCAGTATTTCTCAGCCCTCCAGATCTGCTGTCTAAGTAAATGATTAAGTTTTCTTCATGCTCTCTCATCTGGTATCCTTGAGAGGCAACAATTGCTGTTTTATTTAATCCGCTGGCAATATCGCTATTAAGACCGCTGGTAAAGATGGCTATATCATAATTATTATTAATCATGCTCTTCAATCTTTCAGCGGTTCCAGCATTTATCTGACTCTGAGCATCGCTGTAGGTAACACCGCTATGCACGAAGAATTGCGTTCCCTTTGCTTGGTATGGAACATTGAGATAATCCTCTACACCTTTTTGCTGTACAGCTGCACTTGGCTGCGTTCCATAAGTAATATCAAGACCGTCAAACAAGAGTTTCCCTGCTATCTTATTATTACTATCTGTCTCTACTACATAAATTCTCTCTAGCTCAAGTGGTGACGAAACATTTTGTGGTAGATTTGCCTCTAGGTATTTCCACCCAGTCCAATCAATCCCATTTTTAAAGTCAATAGTATGTCTGGTTCCTCCAGCATCTCTAACATGTCCTCTAATCCAACTAGGAGCATTTTCAAAAGCATATACCCATAAGCCTATTCGAGAAGCATTGGCAGGAAGGGGCACGTTACCTTTTTCAAATTCAATATAAGCTGCTCTTGTTGCGTCTGCTTGAGTAAAGTCATACTCTAATTTTAAAGAATGTTCTCCAACTTTTGTGTTGGTATCCTTTGAAATGCTTCCTGATACCTCTGCTGGGTACGCAGTAAATTTATAATTATATTGATCTAGCCCTCCTAACGAGGCTTTATTAGATCCTATTGCAACAGAAACAGTGGCTGTTTTATTGCCAAATGTAGCGGTTAGTGTAGTGGTACCACTTTTTTCTCCTGCTATATAAGTGCCATTTGTAAAAGTACCTAGCCCTTTTTCATCCTTCCAGCTTAAATCTTTTGTAGAAATAATAGTACTATATCCTCTCCTATCTACAGCTGTTACCTTTGGAGTAACACTTCCACCAGGGTTCAAGGAAATACTTCCAGGAGTTATTTGTAATAATCCTACTTCTTCTAGTACCTGCAACTTCACTTCCGCTTTTCTTCCTAAGTAGTCTACCTCTATGATGGTTTCTCCCGCCTTGGTAGGTGTAAAACGGTTGTCTTCAAAAAATCCTTCGCCTTTTTTAATTGTAAAGTTTAATTCCTTTTGATTTGCTGATAGAGGGTTATAATTTGTATCAAAGGCTTTCACCATGATCTCTCTTGAAGCCCCGACAAATCCCTTGTCTTCATTGATTTCTGCAGTAATTCCCTTCAACTCTGTCTGAAAACCTGGGGATACCACTGCCAATCCATTGACAATTCTTCTTTCTCCTCCATCAGAAGGATAGTTTACTAGCTCTGCTCTAGCGTTTCCTAACCCTCTAGTCATCATCGTGGTGGAACCACCTCCATCCATGAGTATGGCTTCGTGGCTGCCCAACTCTATCATTAAATCAACTAAGCGCTTACCGTTCACTCCTGCAAAAGAACTGTGTCTTCCGTCTACTGTTACCATAATCAATTGTTTTCTATCCCTTGTTATCCCCACTGCTGTTCTAGGATGGTTCCCTGATATGGTTTGGGTGAAGGTAAAGGGTTGTCCATCTTTTACCAATACAGTGCCTCCGCCTATAGCAAGCTTTATATCTTCTAAAGCATAGGGAGCGATCTGGGTATTTACTTTTAATTGATCACCCACTTGTATATTATCATATAAGACCTTTGCATTATCTTGCGAAGCCAGTAAAACATATCCATTTTGCGGAATAGCTGTTGAAGGTTGTTGTTGCCTTACTTCCGCAACTGTATCTCCTATAACAACGATCTCCACCATATCATAGTGCTTTGGATTATAACCCGGCGTGTTGGCACCCCAATTACTATCAAGCAACATAATCGCCTGATACTCATGGGTATATTTATTAATAGTGGTTACTGGTATGCTTTTTCCCTTATCGGTGGTCACATAAATTTCATACTGCCAATAATCTGCAAAAGCCTCATCATTCCTATTGATAGATAAAGTTGCAAAGTTTTCTACAAAAATCGGGCTGCTAATCATCTGTCCATCTTTAATCATCGTTCCCATGGGAGAGTCAGGATTTGTTAAATAAAAGAAGTCAGCATTAATAGCCGCTACTACATTATTATTTCTATTGACCATAGTGGATAGGGTTTCTTTTGTGGCTACTCCTCCAGCACTTTGCAGTATATCTAGGTTCGTTGCTGGGTTGTCTAAGTCAATATATACAACATTGGCATTCAGCCACCCATCCTTATTAAATCTTAAAATATGTTTATGGGTTACACCGCTGGAAATCGTCTCCTTACTTTGTTTTTCGTAAGCAATACCATCTATTGCAAAAACACCTGTAAAACTACTAGTAACAATTATGGAAACTACCCCTATGGTAGCTAGTGCCTTTTTTAATCCCTTCATAAAAAATCTCCTCCTAAAAGTTTCTTGCTAAATTTATCCTCTATTGCTAATTTCATTATATAATACTCCACTAATAATTCAATTACAGTTATATTACATTTTTCCACAGCACCAATTTTTTATGTTAAAACTACAACCTAGCAAAAAACCAATTAGAGTAAAATGCAAAAAAAACAGCCTGCATAGCACATAGAAACACGTGCAAGCAACTGTTTTTTTAAAGATGACAAATTATGGTTTAATTCAACATTAATATTATTGATATTCAACCTTTAACTCTACTTTTTGGGGCAATTCCTTGAGATCTGTTTTAACGACTACATAGGGATAGCTGATTACCTGCGGTACTAGTTCGTCAGTTCCTGGATCTCGGAATATAGCGTGCACCACCATCTTTGCTTCACTTTTTTCTTTTACTAATTGTATCTTCATGATATCTACTTGGTATCCGCCGGTTAGTTTTTCTCCTCTTGTGACGATGACATAAATTTGTTCATCCACCTTTGCTGCTAAGGCTCTTTCCAACATCTTATACCTAGGTAGTATGTCTTGGATTTTTTCAGGAACCTGACTATGTTCTAATACTTCATATCCCACCTCTTGATCGCCTCCTGATATAAACTTAGGTATAACCTTTACTGCCAGTGCTACAATCACGAAAATGATAATGATGGTAATAAATAATTTCCAATTTATCTTAGGTAGTTTGGGCAATTTCAATTTATTCTTCATATTCCTCCCCCTTTATGTGACAGCCATTAATCAAGGCAGTCTATATCACTATATTTATTCACTTGTACTGTAATTTATTCAATGATAGAAGGAAAAAAATTGGTTAAATAAAAACCACAGCAAATTTTTTGCTGTGGTTTTTATTTAACCTTTTATCTTTACTGCATTTTCTACGGTTTCCATGATATTTTCTTTTGTTAGACCATATTTTTTTAGTAAAGCATCAGGTTTTCCAGATTCTCCAAAAGTATCTAACGTTCCTATTCTCTTCATCGGTACCGGATGGTTTTCTACTACTACTTCAGCTACTGCCGCCCCTAGTCCTCCAATGATATTATGTTCTTCTACTGTTACAATAGTACCCGTTTCTTTAGCTGCCTTTATAATAATTTCTTCATCTAGCGGTTTAATCGTATGTATATTAATCACTCTTACAGATAATCCCTTATCTTCTAGGGCTTTAGCCGCCTCCAATGCTTCATTTACCATAATACCTGTAGCTATAATTGTAGCATCTTTGCCATCCTTTAACATAACACCCTTACCAATTTCAAATTGATAAGTGCTTTCATCATTAATAATAGGAACACCTGATCTTCCTAATCGCACATAGACAGGTCCTTTTACTTCAGCTATAGTATGGATAGCAGCTTTTGCCTCCACAGCATCAGCAGGAACGATTACTGTCATATTTGGAATCACTCTCATACAAGCAATGTCCTCTAACGCTTGATGGGAAGCACCATCTTCTCCTACTGTCAATCCTGCATGGGTTGCACATATTTTTACATTTAGTTTTGGATAGCCAATAGAGTTACGGATGATCTCAAAAGCCCTCCCTGTAGCAAACATAGCAAAGGTACTGGCGAAGGGAACTTTACCTACTGTAGCTAAGCCTGCTGCTGTACCCATCAAGTTTTGTTCGGCAATACCCATATTAAAAAATCTTTCAGGAAACTTTTTTGCAAAATCATTGGTTTTAGTAGATTTAGATAAATCTGCGTCCAGCACTACTACATTAGGATTACTGCTGCCTAGCTCTACCAAGGCCTCACCATAAGCTTCTCTCGTAGCTACTTTTTTAGTCATTTGCCTCACCTCCTAACTCCTTTAATGCCTGATCTTTCTCTTCTGCCTTTGGAGCATTACCATGCCATTCTACTGCATTTTCCATAAAGGAAACCCCTTTTCCTTTAACAGTACTAGCAATAATCACAGTTGGCTTGCCCTTTGTGCTTTTAGCTTCTTCTAATGCCTTAATAATCTCCTCAAAGGAATGACCATCAATTTCTATAATGTGCCATCCAAAGGCTTTAAATTTATCGGTAATAGGATCTACATTCATTACTTCTTCATTAGGCCCATCAATTTGCAGCTTATTAAAATCTATAATAGCTGTTAAATTATCTAGCTTATAATGAGCAGCAGACATAGCAGCTTCCCAGACAAGTCCCTCCTGTAGCTCTCCATCGCCTAAAAGCGTATATACTCTGTAGTCTTTTTTATCTAGCTTACCTCCTAATGCCATACCACAGGAGGCTGAAAAACCCTGCCCTAAAGAACCTGTAGACATTTCTACCCCAGGGGTACCCTTCATATCAGGATGCCCTTGCAGCATAGCATCAACTTTTCTTAACCGATAAAGTTCTTCTTTAGGAAAATAGCCTTTTTCTGCTAAAGCAGCATATACTACTGGAGCTGCATGACCTTTCGACAGAACAAATCTATCCCGGTCCTCCTTCTTAGGGTTTTGAGGATCTACCTTCATTTCATGAAAGTATAATGTTGTTAAAATATCTGCTGCTGACAATGAACCTCCCGGATGTCCTGAAGCTGATTCATAAAGCATTTCAATAATATGCCTTCGTATTACGGTTGATTTTTCTTTTAACAAATTGTAATCAATAGTCAACGCGTTCCCTCCTATTTTTTTATTTCTTTAAACCCTTCACCTAATACTTCGTGAATGGTAGTTACCATAATAAAAGCCTTCTCATCAATTTCATAAACAACTTTCTTTAGTTTTGCCACTTGTACACGATTTACTACACACATCAGTACCTCTCTTTTATTACCAGTGTAAAGTCCTCTGCCCTCTAAGGCAGTTACACCTCTACCAATTTCTTCAATGATTCTTTTGCCTATTTTTTCGGAATCCTTAGAAATAATATAAAAGGCTTTTGCATAGCTTAGGTCTTCCACAATAAAGTCTGCCAGCTTTACAGTAATATAAAGGGCAATCACTGAATACAACGATGTTTCGATATTCCGCTGTACAATACCAGCTGTTGCAACAACCATCAAATCTAGAATCATCATTAGTTTAGCAGTACTAATGCTTGGAAAGTATTTATTTAGTATGGCTCCAGCCAGATCTGTTCCTCCTGTTGTCCCTCCAAAACGAAAAACAGCACCTAAACCAACCCCTAAAAGAACACCACCATATATAGCCGCCAGTAAAATATCCTGGGTGATAATGGCCCCCTCACCAAAAAGCATAAGAAATATTCTAATAAAAGCTGATAATATCAAAATAGCATAAGCGGTTTTGACACCAAACACTTTTCCTAGTACCAGCAGTCCTACCATAAACAGGGGAATATTAATAGCGAGATTTGTGATATCAATAGGAATACCCACTAACTCTTCGATAAGAATAGCTACACCCGTCACACCACCAGGGGCAATCGTATTTGGTTTTAAAAATAAGTTAAGACTAATTGCCATAAGGGCACAGCCTATGGTAATACCTACATATTCTATCATAACATTATGCTTTTTATTACTCAAGATTATCCCTCCGTGAGTGAACTCCTTACTGTTTTAAAGTTACACGAACTAAGAATTTTGGCAAAGCTGCCATTCTCTTCGCCCTCCAAGGTTCCTTAATCAAGCGATAAAACCATTCTAAACCCAGTCTTTGAAAGAATAACGGAGCTCTTTTAGCGGTGCCTGCATAAATATCTACACTGCCCCCTACCCCCATGGCTAGTTTGCAATTTAACTGGTCTCGATATTTATGAATCCATTTCTCTTGCTTCGGAGCACCTAGACAAACAAAAAGAACATCTGGTGCAACCTGATTGATTTCTTCTATGATTTGTGGTTCATCGGTTTCTTGGAAATAACCATGATGAAATCCAGCAATTTTAATGCCTCTGTATTGCTTCTTCATGGTTTCACAAGCCAATGCTGCTATCCCTGGCTTCCCCCCCATTAAGAAGATAGATTTTTGCTTCTCACCACAGTAGGTTAACAACTTGTCCATGGTATCTATTCCTGTAACCCGCTCTTTTAATCCTAGTCCTTTTATTTTAGAAGCAATAATTAATCCAATACCGTCTGGTAATACTAAGTCTGCTTCTTGCAGAACATTTAATAAACGCTGATCCTGCTGTGCCACCATGATGATTTCTGGGTTAGGGGTATATACTTTTTTCAGTGTATCTCCTTCTAAAAAAACAGTCAATTGTTGGAATGCTTCTTGAGCTGTTATTTGATCTATTGGTACACCCAGTATTTTAACCTGATTTCTCATGACTTATCTCCTTCTTGTATAAACTCTTGGAATATTTCTACATTCAACTGTACTTTCTTATCCAAACTTTTTTTTATTTCCTTTAATTGTTGAACATACTCACTTTTATTTTCAATAACAGCATCAATAGCTGTCCATAAGTTAATCATATCTAAATTCTCTACATTTCCTCCACTTTTTTGCCCCGTTAGTTTTAGAAAACTAGAAATTTTAGTATCATATTCTAATCCTACCATTGGCACGCCAGCAATAGCTGAAAAAACTAGGGAATGCAACCGCATCCCCAACAAAAGATCTAGCTTGCTTATGATTCCTATCATTTCTCTAGGGTGATACTGTTTTGTGATGATCTTGGGTACTGTTTTCATCTTCTCAACAATTTGTTGAGAAGTACTTATATCATTAGGAAACTGCATTGGAATAAAAACAACCTCATAGTTTCTATTTATCAAGTAATCCGCTGTCTGAGCAATAACTTCTTTGTACTTAACTTGACCCTTCCATTCCCTTATAGATATACCTACCCATTTTTTTGTTAAATCCATTCCTTCTTGACGAAAGATTTTTTCTATTCTCTTATCATCAATCATCTCTAAGCCCAAAGCAATATCTGCCGTCACCATGATATCCTTCTTTATACCTAAGGCCTGCATTGCCTCCTTGGACTGATAATCCCTCACGGTGATTCTATCTACTTGATTGATAATATAATTCACAAGCTTTTTATTAAGATATCCTGTAATAGGACCAAAACCATTACCATAAAACATTACCTTTTTTCCCATTCTTTTTGCCATCAGAATAATTGCCAAGTAATAAATCAAAGACCTACTGCTAGTTACATCCTGTAATATAGATCCTCCTCCGCTAATCACCACATCTGATGCTCTAATAGCCTTAGTAATCTCCTTAAAGCTATTTCGGCTAACTGCATGAATTTTATGCTTCTGCATCGTATCTTTAGCATTATAACTAAGGGCAGTTAGTTTAGCTTGAGGTAGTACCTCTTTTATTTCCCTTATAATTGCTTCTAAAATTGCTTCATCTCCTGTATTATGGAATCCATAGTAACCAAACAAGAATATATTTTTCATTAATTTCTTCCTCTCTTGCTCTTTGAGATTGAACGAATAAGAACTATTTAAACATTTTGCTGAAATACTTTCATCTCTTTAACATACTTCAACAATCTCATAGCAATCTCAAATAGTAAAATATAGATTACACCTACTACAATCCCAAATACTAATGAGTAAAAGGTTCTTGCTGCAGACAGGTATACTGGCGTTCTTAAATGGCTGAAGGTATTTACAATTGAGGTTTGTCCTATCATAGCAACTAATCCTGCTAAAAATGCTAAAGACTTCATTTTATTCTTTGCAAAATATATTCCCATCATCAAAACAGGAAACCCTATAAGAAATTCTTTGTTTCTAGGTCTAGCTAACAAGTTTTCTTCCAATACATTTCTGAAGATTAGTTCCATTGTAGAAGCTTGAATATTACTTTCATGGCCGGTTCTAGCTAAATAAATATATCCTGCCCCTAAAAAAAGCATTGCAAAAATAACATAAATAATCTTTATATCCTCAAATAAAAAGTTTTTTATATCTTCATACTTCAATGAAGGTTGTTGATCTTTGTTGTTTTTTCTTTTATAGCCGAAATAAGAAGCATAAATTACAACATAAGCAACCATTGGAATCATCTGACCTATTTTTACCCCTCTAAAGATATCCATCTCTAGTAAATACTCAATATGCGATAAAATTGCAGCTACAAATAATGCTCCCAAAAAGGATATAGCAGAAACAATCACTAAGCCCTTAATAGCATAAAGAATTTGTTGATGTAGTTTGGTAGTTTTTTCTTCTTTATATACATAGTGAAAACATCTATTGCAAAAATATACCATTGCTAGAGATGGAAATACCATCGCTGCCCATAATGCCATCATTTTATCTGCCAACATTGGTCTTACCAAAAAGGCAATAGGTACTAAAAGCAAACCTATCACTAACAAACTATATTTAACTTTTTTGTTTAATTTTAGTAAATAGGTAAGTAACAACATACTAGCGGCAACAATACCCCAACCCATTAAGGTTTGTTTCGCAATCCGCACCCTAATAGAAGGCATCCTACTGCTGCTTCCTAAAACCATACCATGACTTGCGATTCTTGTTTGAAACCTTTCAAACATTTTTTCATATTCATTGTAATCTGTAAGATAAATAAATTGATCATATCTTACCGTATATTTATCCTGCTTAATAGGTTTGAAAAAAATCAATCTTATATTTCTTTCTGTAACTGCTCTATATAAAGAATTTTCTATTTCTTCTGCACCTTCATAGTTATAATATTTAAATCTTTCCTGTATAAAAGGCCAAACTGAAAAAATTCTTACAGCATTATAATCTAAACTCCTAACCATTAAGTCTAGACCATCTGGCTCTAAATGACCTCTTTGTACAAAAGACTCAACCAAACCTGCCTTTATATCATTTTCTATCATATATCTAGTTACTAAATCATCTGCCACTGGATACCCTAACACCTCTCCACCACCAAAAATCAAAACTGATGGTTGCATTTCATAAGTTTCAAACTCTTGAAAAACAGTTTCTAGATATTTTTCTGACATCCATGCTTTATAGGTATTTGGTCTTGGCAATACCTTTAATCCACTTTCTTTAACGGTGTTAATTTTATCAACATCAAAACCTAAGCCCACCTGCATTAGTTTAGAAGAATAGGGCTTATGCCTTTGCTGTGATACTTTCCTATTTGCATCAATTAAATGAAGACTTTGTTGGTATAAAGCTTCCTCGATTGTTCCCTTCATCACGATAGCAAAGGGAGCTTCCTGTGAAAGAATGTCAAAATATTCAGCATCATACCGCTCTGTTAGTCCTTGGTAGATAAAATCAAAAACCTCTTGGGTTCCTGTAGTAATAAAAACATCAAATTCGCTTATTTGCTTATAATCAATATACTCTGCTACTTCAGGAGAGTAGGTTTCCCTCCAGTTTCCCTGCTGCAACAGTTCCCACCCCATAAACACTTCTAATTGTTGATTTTGCATCATCAAAGACTCTAAATTTTCTTCTTGAAGTCCAACATATTCTATACCTAAACCATTAAATTTCCTAAACCACCAAGACAATGTTTCCTCCGATTGGTTAGCCATATCTTGAAATTCACTGTAATCTAATACTACCTCTACCACCTTGTTATCAGATTCAACATTGATTCTTGCACTTAAAGTAGTGGCTAAAGCAAATGTACTTATCAATAAAATTACTAGCAATATAGCATTTTTTTTCATCAGCAGCACCTCATCAACTTGTTTTTTACT
Source organism: Clostridium aceticum (assembly GCF_001042715.1). NCBI lineage: Bacteria > Bacillati > Bacillota > Clostridia > Peptostreptococcales > Natronincolaceae > Andreesenella > Andreesenella acetica. The sequence goes on from NZ_CP009687.1 coordinate 3,508,946, forward strand.
AAATTACTTCATATACCATGATAGTACTTCTAGGGCTCTCTGTAAAGTAACTTTTTTATCCTGCAATTACATATTCATATTAGTTATATACTTAAAAAAAGACTTCCTAAATACATCTTTTGGGAAGTCTAATCTTCATCTAAAAACTTTAAATAACTTGAGTTATGCTAATAACTATCTTTCTATTTTATAGCTGCCCCTCACCATCAAGACTACATGATCATTTGTGGCACGAACACCTCTGCCATCACTCTTTGGTACAATGTGTAAATTATTAGCAAGGATTGCTTGGTTATTTTGAATGTCTCTTCCTACAGTTACATTTGCTAGACCACCGCTGGGACTGTCAATCGCCACCGCTGTTCCGCCTCTCAAAATAATTTCCGTACCTTCTTCAGCAATCAGCCTCTCGCCTGTCTTTAAAAAAACAATGTCTATTTTTGCTGTGTCCGAAGTTTGGTCACTTGGCTGCGGTTGAGGACTTGGGGAAGATGAAACTTTATCATCTATGTACACTCTTAATTGTTGTATTCTCTGTTCCACATAGGATAATGTAACAATAGGATCTTCACTAGAGCCTGGCTCCTTACTGTTGGCATAGACAACTTGTCCAATAATTGCTAAAGCAATGATAAGCATGATTAAAGATACTGATGTTTTTTTCACTTTTTCATCCCCCTTGTTTATTCACTAAAAGTCATTGTTTTACTATTATACTATAGATTTTTCTGTAATGGAAGTTCTATAGCACCTTACCTTTCTCTTAAAAGGTGCTTAGTAAAGGGCATGTAAAAAGACTTAAGTCTTCGTTTCTTAAGTCTTTAGAAGTCCACTAATCCTAGGCTAATTAAAAGTGCTTCACTCACCTTAATCATCATTTCATCATCTAAGTGGCCTATTTTTTCTTCTAGTCTTCTCTTATCAATGGTTCTAATTTGCTCCAATAATATGACTGAATCCTTTGTTAATCCATAATCTGAGGCCGCAATTTCTACATGGGTAGGGAGTTTTGCTTTGTTGATTTGAGATGTAATAGCAGCAATAATCACTGTAGGACTATACCGATTACCTATATCATTTTGTACAACTAAAACAGGTCTAGTTCCTCCCTGCTCAGATCCTATAACAGGGCTTAAGTCTGCATAATATATGTCGCCTCTTTTTACAACCAATTTACTCACACTCCGCTATTTCTGCCTCATAATCTTCTAGGGAGGATACATCTAGACTTAACCCTACCTCCGCCAATGTTAAATTTATTGAAGCCATTTCTTGATAGCCCTTTTTCATTTTCTCTCTTAATTTGACTTTGTTTTTTTCCCTTATATATAGTTTCATGGCTTCCCTGACAAATTCACTTCTATTTGTTTCTTCCATAGAAACTATATAATCCACTTCTTTAAGAAGACTTTCAGGAAGACTAATCATTATCCTTTTAGAATCAGCCATTTTGCACCTCCGGAACTTATCAAGAATTTTAATGGTATATACATATGTCGTCCAGTTTATATACCCTATCTATATAAACCATTATATATTATTTATTATAAGTGTGTCAATGTTACTATAAAATTATACAAGCACTAAAAAAAACATTCTATACTATAATAACAAATGGTCTCTTATATAGACAGTGTTATTATTTTCCATATACAGTCTCGGTACTCTCTTTCCTACCATACATACAATCTCATAATTAATGGTTCCCAGTTTTTGAGCCACATCATCGATTGTATTGCCACTGCTTTGATCACTGCTAAATAAACATACCTCATCATCTCTATTTATATCTACACCTGTAGCATCCGCCATACATTGGTCCATGCAAATTCTGCCTACAATCGGGAGTTTTTTTCCCTTTACTGTAATTTCTGCCTTATGACTTAACATTCTTGTAAAACCATCGGCATAACCTATTGGCAAAGTAATGATTTTTCTTTCTCCTTTTGTTTTATAGGTTAATCCATAACTTACTCCTCGATCAGAGGGCAGATGTTTTACGTGGGCAACTTTGCTCTTTAATTCCATGACTTGTCTTAGATGAACAGCTTCTTTATTTACTTCTGATGAAGGATATAAGCCATATAGCATGATACCAGCCCTGACCATATCTAGATTCATTTCTGGCAAATCGATGATAGCGGCACTATTAGACACATGTTTAATAGGAATAGAACACCTTTCCTTTTCTAACCGATCCACCAAATACATAAATCTCTGAAACTGATGATAAGTAAAAGTTTTATCCTTCTCATCTGCGACAGCAAAATGAGTGAAAATACCTTCTATTTTTATGTTAGGCAGTTGAAAAATCTTTTTAATTTCCTTTACGGATTCTTCTTCTACTTGAAACCCTAACCTTCCCATCCCTGTATCAATCTTTAAGTGTAATACCAATTCTTTACCCTTTTTAAGTGCCAGCTGTGAGAAAGCAGCTGCCTGCTCATACGAGTAAATCGTTTGAATAATATTATATTCCAATAAATCTTCTCCCTGAGTTTCTTTTGTATATCCCAATACCATCAAGGGGACCTGGTAACCTGCTCTTCTTAATTCTATAGCCTCTGATAAGGTAGCCACTGCCAGTCGATCAGCACCGTTTTCTAAAAGAGTTTTTGCAATCACAGTTGCCCCATGTCCATAACCGTCCGCCTTGATAACAGCACATACTAACGTATCTTGTTTAACCACACGGCTAACTTCTTGAATATTATGCTTTAAGTTATCTAAATTAACTTCCGCCCACACAGGCCTTAATTTATCTTTTGTTAACATCTACCAATGCCTCCTAGTTTAGAGAGTAGTTATATATTTACGGTCGAGATAAATGAAATAGTTCTTCCTCTAATACAGGGTTATAAATAAAATCTTCGTAATACACCCTAAAACGTATATTTCCTTTTCCATCATAGATATATAATTTTTGAGGTATCATCTCTATTTTATCTACCCATAGTTTTTGTTGACTAAAATAATGGGTACCTCCTGGAATTGTTGCAGAGAATACAAAATACTCCCTTCCTTCTAACGTTTCTTTTTCGTAGATGGACTCCTTCGATGTCATATAATTCTTTAGAAAATGTCCTATGAACATCATCTGTTCTTGAGATTGGTTAAAATTATCTATCTTCCAAACTTGATTTATAGAAGGGTGATATACCCAAGCTGTTTTCCCATTATAGATTGTCAAGTTGCCCTGGAGTGTAGATGGCGCTGTCACTTCTAGCCTATATAGATTGGGGGCTTTAAAAGTTTGTTGAAAAATATATTCTACTTCTTCTTTTCCATTGTCTATATAAATTTTAGCAGTGCACTGATAACTTTCTATACTACTAATCTTCTGCTGTGCTTTATAGTACATTTCTTCATCGGTAGGCTGTCGACAGGCACTTAGACAATAAATCGTCCCAATTATTATAAAGACAACCTTCCAATACTTCATCAACACTTCCTCCTTCTGTTACATAAAGTAAAATCATAAAGCTATAGCTTGAGCCACAGCGTAAAGTCTGCTGTGAGATATAGATATCCATATTTCCTTTATATCTTTACTATATGCAACTTTAAGAGCATTATTATGCAATTTTATTAAGGGCTTTCCCAGTGCATCCTTCTTGACTTCAATATCACACCATGCTAATCCTCGAATTCCCGTACCTAGTGCCTTTACAGTTGCTTCCTTAGCAGCAAAAAAACCTGCAATGGTGGAGGGGTGATTACTTCTTTCTTCAAATAAAATTATTTCTTCCTGTGTAAACACTCTCTTTAAAAATCTTGGGTTTCTCCTTACAGCCTCTTCAATACGATGAATTTCTATAATATCTATGCCTAATCCTTTAATCATAGGTTCCATTCCTCCCCCACTTCAGTCTTCTATTGTGGTTGAATAATATAGGTCCAACTTTTCCATTTCTTCGTGCCCCATCATCATATGTAAAAAAGAGTATAGTACATCAATCCTTTGCTCTACTTCTAGTTTCTCATCTCTTAAATCTCCTAATTTTACTCTTAACCCTTCAATTTCTTTATTAATTCCTAATAGCTTGCTATCACTAACCTTGATATTTTTATAAGCAATCTTAACCGTTTCCTTTAACAAATGCAGGTTTGTTTCTTCAATATTTATACGATGCAGGTCTAAAGTCTCTGTAATGACATTAACCTCATCATTAATCTTACTAATCTCTTCTTTGCAGTCTTCCAGTTCTTCTATAACATTTTCCTGTCCCTGCGTATTTAGCAAATCGGATAAATGCAAGATTTTGTTCATTAATTTCTTTTTGTTTTGTTCCAGAATACTTAGTTGCTTTACTAATAGTTTTTCTTTATCCACTAAGTCCTCTAACTTCTTTGCTGCCATCTGTATGGTTCTAGTCCTGTTACTTTCCATAATTTGCTTCCATTGTTTATCTTTTATTAAGATAGGTATACGATTTTTCTTAATGATTTTTTCATCTATGTTAATATTTACAGTTTTTTTAAAAAACATGACAATCCTCTTTTCTGGTAGAATCATTCTAAGTTTATATCATCGATGTCAACTCAATACAATTATTTCCAAAATTTCCTCGAACTGTCATACTGGGCGTAGCGAAGGATCTTGGAATAACGAAGGATGACAAATTATGGTTTAAGCTAACGGTAATGAAGTTTATATAGACATACGCTCATAAATTTTAATATACTAAGAACTGCATTTGCAGCCCGCAGTTTTGGGCGAAACCATAGACCGTGTATATTAAAACTTAGTTTTAAAAAAGTATATCTATATTTCTGTATTATAGTTTTATTCGGTATTTTCTCATAGATTCCTTCTAGTTCCTTAGTAGGATTTTACTAACCTTTATTTGTTTTTTTGATTTGTACAACTTCTCTATGATTTTTTTGTTATGTTTTATAGGATTATGGAAAAAATACTGAAGAGGTGATACAATGACGAAGAAAAACTCTATAAGAAAATTTTATCTCTTATTATTAATATTGTCGATACTCATTATGTCTTTATCAGCTTGTAATATCAACCCCCAACGACCACAACAAAAAGAAGGTCAAAATAAGCCTCCCGAAGTTCCAACGGTATTAGATGAAATGTATACACAAATCCTAACGCTTATGTATGATATTGACTCTATTGAAGGTATACAAGTAGCGATTTCTGAGAAAGAAGCTCAAGAACCTCCATCCGATGGAGAGGCCCAAATTCAACTAGAAACAGAAGGAGGTCTAGAAACAGAGGCAAAGATAGAACAACCTCCAGGTAGTGATGAAGTAGGCGGTGAAGATATCACAAGGTTTATTGAGAAAACTACAGTGCTCATTCCTCTACTAGAAGAAGAGGATATAGAAGGTGCCACTGCTGAAATCGAAGGCCCTCCTGAAGAAATAGAAGAAATTTGGTTTCAGATAAATGATCAAGTCCAAAACCTGCATAGAAAATGGAATGTACTGGAAGCGGATTTGCGAGATGTTAATGCCCCACAAGATCAAATTGAAGCCTTTGAACACACTTTAACAACAGCTTCCTTAGAAGTAATGGAGGAAAAAGCTATAGAAAGTCTTCTTTCTCTTAATGAGCTTACTATGTATCTGGCTGATTTTAGAAATGCTTTTACATCTAAGGTTCCAGGTCAAGTCTTCAAAATAAGATATCATATTCGTCATAGTCTCCTTCATGCGTCTATTGATGAGTATGGTCAAGCGCAAGAACATATTGATAAGGTGAAGGAAATAAAGAATGGATTACAGGCAGAGTTATTGGAGAAAGGTGCTGCTCAAGATCTTCAGAAGTTTGACCTTTCTATTGAAGATTTAGAAAATCAAATAAAGCTACAGAATTTTAACTTAGTACGAACAGACGGTGCTATTGTTTTAAAAAATACTGCTCTTATGGAAGATACTTATAAAAGTCATGTAGAAGAATAAATAGAGCCACTGCAAGTGGCTCTATTTATTCTATAGTTTTTTATCTAATTAAAATCCCGTAAATAGCAAAAATGCTAATATAACCGTCAGAAGAATAGCATAAATAAATACATCACCAAAAATAATTTTGTGCTCATATTCCTTCACACAGTAGTTAGGCACCTTGTCGACAATGGTAGTCACAGGGGTATACACATAGGCCTCTGTATTTGCCCAACGAGGTAAGTGTAAGTGGAATAGATGGTATTTAGAACCTATGATAAACATACCAAAGCCCAATGTATAGACGCCAATCATGCCTACTAAGTCGGAAGCGTTCCAAAAATTCATGCCCACAATATACTTTTCCACGAACTCAGGACTATAGGAAAATGCACCTACTGTCGGTATAAACAATCTGTCTAATAACATAGACGGTCTTAATCCTATAACAACAATGAAAACAGCTAATACTGCCATAGCTATGTTCATTCTACGGTGATCACCTTCTATATCCTTATATTTTTCCTTCATATCTCCTAGAAAAATATAAGAGAAGAACTTAATAAAGGAGCAAACTGTTCCCGCACTAACCAGCTTAAAAAACAACTCTGCATATTTAAATGAAGGGTGACCATATTCGTAAGCCTCAATAATCGCATGATGCAGTATAGATTTGCTGGCAAAACCGTTAAATCCTGGCATCCCTGTAATACCAAGGGCTGCTATTAAACATAGAAGTGCAGTTATTGGCATTTTTCTCCACAACCCACCAAGTTCATACATATTTAATTCCTTCGTTCTCATGTATACAAGACCTGCCACCATGAAAAGCAATACCTTAAACAGAGAATGATTCAGCATATGATAAACACTGCCAATGAAACCCATAGGACCTTTATATCCTAAATAAGCTGCTACACCAATCCCCATAATTACATAACCCATTTGACTTACACTATGGTAGGCCAGCATTTTCTTCATATTTCCCTGCTGTAGTGCCATAAATACACCTATTAACATTGTTAAAATTCCAAGCCATATGATCACAACACCAGCATGTTTAGAAACCTGCCATATTAAATCACTGGCAGCTGTTATATTGCTTAAATCTGGAGAAAAAACAACAGCCATTACCTTCAACATACCATAAGCCCCTACCTTCATTAATATACCTGAAGATAATGCATTTACAGAAATTGGTGCTCCTGCATAGATTTTAGGAACCCAAAAGTGGAAGGGAAACATAGCAGCTTTAATACCAAATCCAACGATTAAAAAAGCTGCAATAATATATTTTATATAGTTCATTTCAGTAAATTGAACAGCAAGATTTGTCCATTCAAAAGTACCAGTATAAGCTGATAACATAAGAATACCACTTAAAATACACAAACCACCAATAATACCCATATAGATATAAACATTTCCCGCCTCTAACTGCTCGTCCCCTCTATGATATACCATTAAGAAATAGGAACTAAAAGTCATCATTTCAAAGAACAAGAAAAAGCTTATTAAATCCCCTGCCATTAAGGTTCCTATCGTGGAAATATAGGTGATTGTATAGAAAAAGTAATTTAATTCCTCTAGACTGTAAAAACCGATCACCAACCACAACACGCCCGCCAATAGGATAAAAAGATAATTAAATAGATCTATTTTTAAGATAACACCCGTTTGAAAGACACTACCAATCTCATAAACTACTGGCCCCTCTAATAGCTGTCGATAGGTCAAAGCTACAAAAACCGTAGTCAGAAACATAAAGGCTTTGACAACGTTTCTTCTAACTTTTGCACCTCTTTCACCTGTGAATGGTATGATTAATATTTCCAAAATAGCAAATCCCGCCACCAAGAAGGGTAAGCCCATTCGTACAACTGCCGCGCCTATATCCATTCTTTGTCCTCCTCTCTTGTATGAGTAAACCAAGGGGAACCCGAAGGCCCCCTATATTTAATTAACCAAATCTCGTCAATAAAAACAGTGTTGTTGCCAAAATAATTGTATAAATCATTACATCACTCTTAATCATCGCTATTTCATAGCGATTTGTAATGCTATGAGATACATTTAAAACTCCTTTATACAACGGTTTATAGATAGTGTTTTCAACACTTAACCATTTTGGTAAATGAAGATGGAATAGGTGATATTTTTTACCTAGTACAAATATAGCTATACCCAATAGGTAAACCCACACCATACCAATCATATCGTGACCGTTAAAAAACTTCATATCTACAAGATATTTATCTATAAAACCAGGGTCGTAGGTCAAACTCCTAGTCGCCGGTATAATAAACTGATTTAATATATAACTGGGAGATTGACCGATGAAAACAATCAGGAGGGCTAACCCCGCCATAGACATATCCATCATACCTTTTTCTCCCTCTATATCCTTATACTTATCAGGACATTTTCCTAAAAATACATAACTAAATAGTTTTATAAAAGAGCACACGGTTCCTGCACTCACAATGGTGAAGAGAACTTCTGCATATTTAAAGGAATGGTGACCATACTCATAGGCTTCAATGATAGCATGATGAAGTATAGACTTACTGGCAAAGCCGTTAAATCCTGGCATCCCAGTGATTCCTAATGCGGCAATAATTGTAACAAAGGCCGTAAAAGGCATTTTTTTCCATAATCCTCCAAGTTTATACATATCTAACTCGTGGGTTCTCATATATACTAGGCCTACTGCCATAAATAGCAGTGCCTTGAACAATGCATGATTAATAATATGATATATGCTTCCTGAAAATCCCATAGCTCCTTTGTAACCCAGATATGCAGCTACACCTATCCCCATAATGATATAGCCCATTTGGCTAATACTGTGGTAGGCCAACATTTTTTTCATATTACTTTGCTGTAGTGCCATAAAAACTCCTACAACCATCGTTATGATCCCTACCCAAATAATGAGGCCTCCTAGTTTTTGAGATACCTCCCATAATGGATCTTTATAGCCACTTACCTCCTCTATACTAGGTACGAAGAAACTAGTAGCTACCCTTAAGATTCCATAAGCTCCTACTTTAATCAAGATTCCCGACAGAAGTGCACTGGCAGGAGTAGGCGCTACCGGATGAGCTTTAGGCAGCCAAATATGCAAAGGAAGCATACCCGCCTTTATACCAAAACCCGCAACAAAAAGAATCGTAATTAAATACTTTATCCACCCTAAGTCCTGTAATGCCGAGGCTAAAGGTACAAATTCTAATGTATTTGTATGGGCAACCAATAAAATCATACCCAACAGAATACATAACCCACCGCTTACGCCCATATAAATATAGCTATTTCCAGCTAAGATGGACTCCTTTGATTGATTATGGGCCACCAGCATATAGGAACTGAAGGTCATCAATTCAAAGAATAAAAACATTGTCAAAAGGTCTCCCGCCATAACGGTTCCTAAAATACCGCCAAGGGTTACAGACATCCAAAGATAAAAACGGTTTCGGTGCTGCTCTATTCCCATGTAATCATGAGCATAAATACTTACTAAGAACCAAAGTATACCTGCAGTTGCCGCCATAAGAAAGCTCAACATGTCTACATGAAAAGTCAATCCATATCCAAACCATCCGTTCAAAGTGTAGTGAATACTTCCTTGAGCTACCTGCGGATACATTGCCAAAACTAATATAAAACTGATAAAGCTGTTATCTACTACTGTAGAATCCCGTAAGTTTTCAGATCTTTTTCCTAAAAACGCTTCTATCGGTCCTGCTAATAAGGAAAACAAGATCACTGCTACAGGTAGTGCCTTAAATCCTGTTACCGTTCGAAGAAACTCCGGTCCAATTCTTATAAGTTTTTGTAAACTATTGCCCTCCATCTTTGTTGAAATTACAAAAGCAAAAACACATACTATTGTAATTAAAAACATTAAAATACTGTTGATGCAGAAATAGTCTAAAGGATGCTTTTTTAGAGAATCTTTTAGGCCTTTCTGAAAGCCACCATTTTTCTTAACCGACTCTGTCGCTTTCATTTTAATGCGCCTCCATTAAATTTAATCTTTTACTATACTTTATTCCGATAAAACCTTAAAAATTATAATATATTATATTATTTAAAGGAATGAATGAACACAAATCCTATGATTTTGTTTATCACTTCCTATTAATATAAAAATGTTACTACAGCTTGTTCTACAAAGTTCATTACAATTTGTGGGAAGAAACCAATGATGACACATAATGCTGCTATGATAATCATAGGAACTGTCATTGCTTTTGGTAGTTTATCCCATACCATTTCACTGGCATTTTTTCTTTCTTTATCTTCTTTTAAGAAAGCACTAATGATGATTGGTAAATAATAAACAGCGTTTAAGAAACTACTGATTAAGATTACAATCAAATAAACTATTTTACCAGCTTCTAACGTAGCAAAACTCAGGTACCACTTGCTCATAAACCCGTTCAATCCTGGAATCCCAATCATACCTAGAGCACCTGTGGTAAATACCAGCATGGTTATAGGCATTTCATAGCCTATCCCCTCTAAATCCCTAATATCTCGCTTACCTGTTTTGTAAATGATGGCACCTGCACTTAAGAATAGAGCAGATTTCATCAATGCATGGGTAATCACATGAAATAATGCTGCTGAAAACCCTTGAGCCGTTGCTAAGCCAATTCCTAGAAAAATATACCCTATTTGAGCCACACTAGAGTAGGCCAACAACCGTTTGATATCCTTCTGTCCTATGGCAAACACAGAACCCATAATCATACCTACAGCTGCAAAATAAGTGATGAATTGTGGAATTGATATTGCTTGAACAATAGGTAATCCTATGACTCTAAATAACAGTTTCATAGCAACAAAGATATACACTTTTACTACCAACCCCGATAATAAGGCACTTGAAGGGGTAGGTGCTGAAGAGTGGGCGTCTGGTAGCCAAATATGCAAGGGAAAAACTGCTGCTTTGATTCCTAAGCCAGTTAGCATTAAACCTAAAGCCAGTAATAAGTTCCTTGGATAAAATTGCCACACTTCTCCCATAACTCTATAAATTTCTCCCATGTTTAAGTATCCTGTTACCATATAAAGTAATGCAAGACCAAACAAGAAGGAGAGTGAACCTAAAGTGTTTAAAATCAAGTATCTAAAGGCTGCCATATAATTTTGTTTCTTACGTTTAATAGAAATAATAGCACAGGATGTAATGGCTAAAATCTCCATAAATACATAGGTGTTAAATAAATCATTTGTAAAGGTAATACCAACCATTCCCAATAACAGTAAAAAAACTAAGCTGTAATATCCAGCAATTTGTTTTGGATATATTTCATGCTCAATATCTTTAATAGAATAAACAACAATTAATATTGCTAAAGATATAATAAAGAACACCATAAAAGTTGAAAATTCATCGATATTGAACTGAATACCAATTTTTGCACTCCAATTACCAATGTTATAAAGGCGAGCTCCATTTTGAAACACATCCACCAGCAAATATACCGCCATGCCCCATACGATGGCTAAAGTGCCTAAAATTGTTGCCTTAGACTTACCATCGAAATCCTTCGTCATCACTGGTATAACCACTGCTGCCATTAATAATAGGAGCAACATATATAAAGGAAATTGCATACTATCCATTGGCCTGCTCACTCCTTAACTCCATAATCTCATCTAATTCGATGGTCCCATAGGCTTCATATATTTTTACAATTAAACTAAGCGAGTAAGCTGTTATACTAACGGCTACAACAATTCCCGTTAGGATCATGGCAGTAGGTAATGGATTAACATAAAGTTCTGTTGTTTGTTCCTTTACCAATCCAAATATCGGTGAATTTCCTCCTGCAACATATCCTACTGAAACCATTAATAAAAACACAGCTGTTTCCATAACATTGATCCCAATTACTTTTTTTAGAAGATTAGGATGTGTCAGTACAGTATATAGCCCTATTACAAATAAAATTGCAGCACCAATATAATTAGTGCGGTCTATTATCGCTTGTAATATCTCCACTGAATTTATCCTCCTTAATAAATGTATGAAAGAGGGTGATTAAAGTAACTGCCACCTTCATACCTATCCCAATAGTTACTAATGAAAGTAGTCCTGCTTTAACAGGTTCCCCTACCCGAAGCATGTAAGCTCCTGCTTCCCTAAGCTTATGCACATCATACCCCATAAAGATGACTACAAAGGCCATGAATGCAAAGCATAGTAATCCTTCAACTTTTCGCTTGAAAATTTTATCAGGCATTTTAACCTCTGCCTTTTCTATCCCAAACACGATCGTATATAAAACAACAGCTGAGGCAACAATAGCCCCTCCTGCAAATCCTCCACCTGGGGAAATACTACCGTGTAAAATAACATACATCCCATAAAGATAAATAAACGGCATTACGATTCTTGTAATGGTTTTTACAATCAAATCATCCATTATGCTTCACCTTCTTTTTTGTGTGTTGAGGTTTCATTTCCTCTTAATACTGACAGCACTGCTACAATAGAAGTAAAAAGTACGCCTGCCTCCAGTAAAGTATCTGCACCCCTATAGTATTTTAAGACAGCGGTAACCGTATTAGGACTTTTCGTATCGTCAATAGAGTTGTCCACATAGTAAGTCGCTACTTCGTTGTAACTTGGGTTATTTATATTTCCTATAGGTGGCATTTCCAACATACCAGTAATCATAATCACTAATAAACCTATTAACACAAATATAGTGAATAGCTTTTTCATTTTTCTGACCTCCTTGTCCTACTAATGGTAGCGATTAGGAGAATAGTTGTAGCCCCTGCCCCAATAGCTGCCTCGGTTAAGGCGATATCCGGTGCTCTAAGGATCAACCATAAAATAGCCATTGTTAAGCTGTAGGCACCAAAGATAATAACAGCTGATAATAAATCCTTTGTTCTTTCTACTGCAATAGCACAACCAATTAGAAAAATAATCAGTACAATATTTAGAACTTCCATATGCTCCACCTCTTTCTAAAAAGCCTATGATGTTTTTCCCTTTTTCAACTCAGCCTTGGCAATAATGTGAGCTGCTGTAGGACTAGTAACCCAAATAAAACCAATTACGATCACCAACTTAACTGCTGTCAAACTAAGACCCTCATGTATCATCAAAGCTAATAAAATCAAACCTGCTCCTAAGGTATCGCTCTTTGTTGTAGCATGCATACGACAGAAGGCGTCAGGCATCCTGATGAGTCCCAAAGTTCCTACTAGAAGGAAAAAACAACCTCCTATTATTAATAATATCATGATTATATCAACGAATAGTTCCATCAGTACTCACCCCTTTAAAATAATTTTCCTTTTTCTACATATTTTGAAACGCAAACCGTCATAATAAATCCTATCATTGCATATACTAGAGCTACATCTATGAAGGTATCCTCTCCTGTCAATATTGCTAACAAAGCTATGATCGTGGTTATTTTTGTAGAAATTACATTGATTGAAATAACTCGATCTGTAGGAGTAGGCCCTACATAGGCTCGATATAAACAAGCAAACGTTAAAATTGCTAGAAAAATAGTCGCCCCACTAAAGGCTAACATCCTCATTTGATATCCTCCTCTAATTTTCTCACATGTCCTTTAAAAATCCTATGGCTTAAATCCTCAACTACTTTCTTGCTACTAACCAGTGGTCTTATCATCCAGTAGGCAACAATAGTGCTCTAAGATTGAATCTGTCATTCCTTCAGCAGCTTCCTTTGTTAACGCATGTATAACAAATCCATCTTCTTCAACATCAACGGTTAATGTTCCCGGAGTTAAAGTTACTGCATTACCATAAATTACTTTAGCTACATCGTTTTTAAGCATCATAGGTACCTTGACAAAACAGGGACTTATGGGTAATGATGGATTTAATACAATTAATGCTACATCTATATTGGCCTTTACTATCTCTACTATAAGTGTCAGTATAAATCTTAAAAAAGTCATTAGTTTTTTCAGGTAATATAGCGGCATTTCCTTCTCTGAAAAGGCAATTTCTTTGGAGTACATTACCACCATTAAACAGACAACTGCACCTACAGCAATAGATTCTACAGTGATCTTAGGAGATAATATTAACCAAAAGAAAAACAAAGGTAAAAACAAATAGACATTCTTTTTTGCTAACCATGAATCCTTTTCCTTCATTCTATTTCACCTCTAATCTTGTTTAATTTTTAACCTCTTATGTAAACCTCTTGAATGTTTCAAAAGATTCCAAAGAGATTTGTTCTAATTAGCTATTATACCACGGAATCTAAAAAATTTCTACATGTTTTAAGGATGAGCGATTATGTTTCTATAATCTCCCATCCTTAAAAAATTTTTTATTTACTTTGTTTTACTACGTTAGATTTACTACGTTAGAAGAAGTGCAAAATTATTCTACCATGCCCTCTTTTTGTTGGACTGCTGTCATACCATAAAGCTTTTTAATGCCTAGCCAAGATAATCCTGCTACAGCTGCGATGGTTCCTAGTCTTCCTCCTACACCTACAAAAGCAGTTGTGGTAGCAATAAAAATAATACCAGCTAGAAAACCCACAGCTACCATCTCTTGGATTTTAGGGAATTTTCCTACAGCCACCATACCTGCATAAGAAGCACATGTAGCCACTGCAGCTAATGTAGCACCTTTATCCGGAAAGAAATGAGGAAAAATAAAACCTGCAACCAAAGTCACAATGGCTGAACCAAACACTGCTCCCTTATTCATAGTAATACTTATATAATATGTTATCAAAGCTGCCGCTATAGAAACCAATATAATTACTAATTTGTCCATTGATCTTCAACCCCCTAAACAAATAAATTCATAATTGCTCTTGTAACCTGCACAGACATAGCCGCTGTAGTCCCGCCTTTACCACCAATGCCTGCATAAACTTCCCCTGAAAAAATAAGTACTATACCGTTTATAATACCACCTATTGCTGCAGCCATAGGGGAAGATAATACTGCGAAACCAGACATTCCAACGAAGGAAGCAATATAAGTAGCCGCTGCAAGAGGAGCTGGTAACAAGATTGCCGCCAATACCCCTACTAAGCCATTAGCAACAATAGGACCATAACCCATCTTATGATTGATATACCATGTAATCGTTGCCCCTATACAGGTACATATCATTGTATATATCTTGTTTTTATCCATTTTCCTTCCCCCCTATTTACTTAATTCTTTGAAATGTCCAGTTAGAGCAATCACAAAAAAAATCGCTGCCGCCAATAAAATAACTACGTTTAGTGTGTTTTCACTTCTAACTACGCCTGCCCCCATCATACTTACCCCTGTTGCCACATACGCTGCCAACCAAAACATTTTTCTAACCATAAAACCCTCTCCCTTAAATTAAATTAGTTTTTAATGCCTTTTTATATAATATTTTTATTAAGGCCTTTTTTATAGAAACGTTATCAACTAGGAAGTCTACTGGAATAAAAAATTTTTTGTCTATTTTCTGAAAAGTTTGTTATTTATTTATCATTCTTTCATAAAAAAAAGCGGATATGTGTCTCCAGCTTCATATTTCGTAGAAAATTCAGTCTCTTTCTGATGGAAATTTTCACAAACATTATTAATTTGTTATGATTTTTATTATGTTTAACTCTAATATACTATAATCTATGTACAAAATCAAGTGCAATATAACTTAGTATGGACATGCTAATAAAAAATAGAGCCTAATTAGGCCCTATTTACTGGCCTGCATAAGCTCTAATAATGTCCCTTCTACTTACAATTCCTACCAATTGATGGTCCTTCACCACAGGAACTCTGTTGATTTTCTTTTTTACCATAATGGTGGCAATTTCTTCCATGGTTTCTTCCTGGTCTACTACAATCACCTTCTCCGTCATAACATCCTTCACCAGATAACCAGCCATTTTTTTTATTTGCACTTCTAGCGTTTTAGGATTCTCTAAGAAGATATAACTGTCTAGCAAAGTAAAGTAAGCAGGAATATGAAGTTCTTTGCTACGATAAATTAGATCCCCTTCCGTAATCATCCCTACTACATTATTTTCTTCATTTACCACTGGTACACCACTGATATTATGTTCTAACAAAAGTTTTATCACATCTTCAACTGTATCCTCTTTTTTTACGGTAATTACTTCTTTTGTCATAATGTCCTTAGCCAACATGCTATCACCACCCTATCAACTTTCTTAATATATAAAATACCCTTTTTCTCTTATTTTAAAAGTTTTTTCAAATATTTTATTCATAAACCGTATACAACTATATCACATCAATACTGTTCATGGTTTCTAAAAACTACTTTACCATTCACCATAGCGTCAATGGTAGCAAGGGCATGGACCTCTAGATTTGCTTCCCTTAGAATTTTCCCACCTTCTTGAAATCCCTTTTCAATCACAACCCCTGCTGCGACTAAGTTGGCACCTGAAGCATCCACGACTTCCTTTAAACCTAATATAGCTTGTCCATTCGCTAAAAAATCATCAATGATTAGTATATGATCTTCTTTACTAATATATCGTTTCGAAACCCTGATTTTATAATATTTTCCCTTTGTATAGGAGTATACGCTGCCTTCATAGGTTTCTTGATCCAAGTTTTTAGATTCTGTTTTTTTAGCAAAAACAACCGGTACATCAAAATACTGTGCTGCTATTGCTGCTATTGCAATTCCTGAAACCTCTGCTGTCAGTATTTTGGTAATCTTTTTATGTGAAAAGATTTTTTTAAATTCCTTTCCTATTTCATTTAATAACCCAATATCCAGTTGGTGGTTTAGAAAGTTATCTACCTTTAAAATATTTCCTTCTAAGATTCTACCATCTTCTATGATCTTCTTTTTTAATAACTCCATTGTTTTCCTCCTTCTCACAATTGTCCTGTCGTTACATAAAGAAAAAGCCCGCAGAAAGTTTCTACGGGTCTTAGAATAGATTTACTTAGCAAGATGTTAAAAGGCAACAATGTTGCCCTAACATCGAAATAAATCTCCCGTAGTCAGACCATTTACGGTAGTCTGGTAGAAACTGATGGACCCTATCTCCATAATTATACGAGAATCTATAAACATACGTCTATAAATTTTAATAAAATAACATATATACATTCATTAATTTTTCAACTTAGCTTACTTAAAGAAGTTTCCGTCACAAGACGTGTCCCTTCCCAAGTATAGTTTATTGTAGCTTATTTATTAAAAGAAATCAAGCAAATCCAAAAATTCCTACTAGAGTTTTACCGCTTCATCTCTATCAAATAAATACAGATAACTCTCCTTAATATTTTTTCCTGTAATTTTTTCTAATGCTTCTCGATAGAGTTCCAATTGCACCTCATACTTTTTCTTAATTTCCTCACAAGTGTTTACAACCCTGTCACTCTTATAATCTACCAACACCAGTCTATCTTCCTCTTGAAAGTAACAGTCGATCACCCCCTGTACCAACAGGGTTTCTTCACATTCCTCTAATCCTTCTATAACATCTTTTGCCTTTTTCTTAATGTTAAAGGGAACTTCTCTGTAAACTTTTTCAGCCTTTAACATCCTTCTGCCCAGTTCACTATCGAAGTAGTTTCCAATCTTTTCAACATCAACTGTCAAAGATTCCTCTTCTGTTAAAAGCTCCTTAGCCACCATCCATTGAAGCTGTTCTTTTATATTATTGTTTTTTTCTATTTCCCTTAAATCTAAATGCTGTAATACAAAATGTAGGATCGTTCCCAGCTCGGCTGCTGTAAAGTTTTTTGTACTCTCCAAAAACTTAGGCTTTCTTACTAAAGTAGGAATCTTGTATCCCATCTTCTCCATCGCAGCCACTTTGGACTTTTTAATCTCTGAAACTGATAGTTTGGAGGGGATTGTAGTAGCTGCTATGTGTGGATACTTCCAGTTAAGAATATGATCTATTTTATTTTTATAGGGTGTCAGGTCCTCACCATGATAATTTCTTAATTTTTCCTTTATTTCTTCTTGTCTATCTGTTTTTTCCAGCTTCTCTATACCAATGTCTTTACGACTCAATAAGTGAACTGTAAATTTAGCTTTATCCTCAAGCAACTTATTCATATCCATCTTTATTTCTGCTCTTTCTCTTAAAGCCTCTCCCTTTGGATGTTTTGTCAACACCATGCCTATCCAATCTAAATAATTTCTAGCAGAGGTTAGCATATAGGTATTCATGTTTTTACTCCACTTTTCCACCTGTTTAGAAAGCTTTTTAGTAGACCCTACTAAAATCAGCTTATCTACGGCTCTTGTCAAGGCTACATACAAAATCCTCATTTCCTCTGATAAACTTTCAATTTTAATTTTATTCTTCATTGCTAACTTTGCTATAGTATCTCTATAGGTCCTTAGCTTTATATCGGTAAACTTAGGCCCTAATCCCAAATCCTTATGCAGGAGTAAATCAGCATGAACGTCCCTTAAATTAAAATTCTTTCCCATTCCTGCCAATATCACTACTGGAAATTCTAAACCTTTGCTTTTATGGACACTCATAATCCGCACTACATTATCCTTTTCTCCCAGCACTTTTGCTACGCCCATGTCGCCTTTGCTGCTTTCTAATTTTTCTATAAATTTTATAAAACCAAAGAGTCCTTTAACAGAAGTTTTCTCAAACTGACTCGCACGATTTAATAATAACCTAAGGTTTGCTTGTTTTTGTTTCCCCCCCGGCATAGCTCCCACATAATAAAAGTAACCTGTATCTATAAAAAGTTTCCATATCAATTCATTTGTTTTCATAAATCGTGCCTCATCTGCCCATCGGGATAGATCAGCTAGAAAACCCTTTATTTTTATGGTTAAAGAGTTTTCATAACTTTCTATATAGGTTAGTAATGCGTCAAAAAAGCTAACTTCCTTTCGACAGATCCTTATTTCGATTAGCTCCTCCACAGTAAACTTACCTATGGGGGATCGCATAACACTCAATAAAGGGAGATCTTGTCTTTTATTATCAATGATCTTCAGCAGGTTCATAAACATACTGATTTCCACTGCTTCAAAATAGCCAGCATTAACATCCGCATAAACGGGGATATTTTCAGCTGTCAGGGTTTCTAAAAAGGTTTGTGCCCAATTTTGTGTTGTTCTCATCAGTATTACAATATCTTTATAGATGACATTCCTATATCGCTTCTCTTCAGGGTCGTAAATCTTCTCCTTCAATAATTCTCTAATTCTTTTAGCCACCAGTGCAGCTTCTACTTCTATATCTTCTAATTCCTCTAATTCCTCCTCTAGTTCCTCTTCTGTCTCAAAGTCCTTCTCTATGATATTTACTTCGATGGAGGCATCCTCAATAGCTTCAAAGTTTCCCCCTTGATAAAGGTAAGCTTCTTCATTATAATCAATTTCCCCTAGCGCCTTAGACATAATATGATGAAAGATGAAATTCACTCCGTCTAAAATTTCTCCCCTACTCCTGAAATTCTTAGCTAAATGAATCTTTCTGTAAAGAGCGTCTTCTTCTAACTGATAGGCTTCATATTTATCAATAAATAGGGTTGGATCTGCTAATCTAAATCGATATATGCTTTGTTTTACATCCCCCACCATAAATAGATTATCTTCTCTTTTTATAAAGCCAATCAAGGTTTCCTGCACAATATTACTATCTTGATATTCGTCTATAAAAATATATTGAAATCTATCACGATATTCTCTTGCTGCCTTCTCATTTTCCAAAATTTCTAGGGCATAGTGTTCTAAATCGTTAAAGTCAACAATTCCCCGTTCTCTTTTTTTCTCCCCATAAATTTTTTCAAAACTTACCACCATGTCATATAAATAAATCATTAAAGGATGCAATGCCTTTAGATCTTCTACATATTCCTCAGGACTGAGGAGAAAAACATCTTTTTTAATGGTTTTTATAATATCTTTGCTTTTATCTCTCAAGTCCTTTACAGCTTCTTTGAGAACTTCATCTACCTCTTGCTTTCCTCTGCTGAAACTCTTATGTTTAAAGCCCTCAATATCTCTATAAAATATTCTAATTCCTTCTCTCAAACTCTGTTTTAAACCTTCTATTTGCCTAAGGTCATCTTGAATCGCCTCTAAATATTTATAAGGTCCCTGTGGTTTATTACAGATTTCTTCCGCCTCTTTTAGCAAATCTAATGCTGCCTTTAGACCCATGAAAATACTTTCCTTCATGGTATCTACCCATGGGGTTTGCTCAAAATTTTCTAAATCTACATGGAAAGCTTCTGCCTTCTCTCTTAGCCACTGATATGGCTTAGGCTGGCTTTGTATAAAGCGATATATCTTTAAAATCAAATTTTGTAGAGGTTCATCCTCTTTTGTGCCACCAAATGCCTCTACCAATTCAATAAAAGTGTCATTGTTTTTTTCATATTCTTCTTCTAGTAACTCTTCTAAGGCTTCTAATTGCAAAATATCTATTTCCGTTATATCCCCGATACGAAAAGTAGGGTCAATATCAATGAAATGGAAGTGTTTTTTTACTACTTCTATACAAAAGGCATGTACCGTCATGATGGAGGCTTTGTTTAACAAAGTCATTTGTCTTCTCAAGTGTTCTTCATTATCATTTTTTTTCTCCAATTCCTTTACGATAGCATCAGCAATTCTCTCCCGCATCTCTCCTGCCGCAGCATTGGTAAAGGTCACAATCAATAGCTTGTCTATATCCATCTTGTCCTGCAAAATAATTTTAATAATCCGTTCTACTAATACCGCCGTTTTTCCAGAACCAGCAGCTGCTGCAATTAAAAGATTACTTCCTCGAGCTTCAATCGCTGCTTTCTGTTCCCTCGTCCATTGTCTCATTCTGCATCTCCTCCTTTCCTTGTCGTAGTTTTTCTAATACTTCCTCTGAAGTTAGAGCTTTTATGTTTTTGTAATGATTATCACGAAACACAGTATCAAACTGGCAAATTCCTCCATAATCACAATATTGACAAGATACTTGTTTCCCATTTTTGCAGGGCTGGATTTCAATATTACCTTTTAAAATCTCTTTGCCAATTTCCTTCATAATATTTTTCACATGAATCATTAAATTTCTAAAATCTTCTTCTGTAGCTACAGCAGATTTTTTTCCCACCGTTTCATCTTGATTCAAGGATACAGGAATAACATCAGAATATTTTTCAATTTCATTATCCATGCCTTTAATTACTTTTAAGTCCTTTAAAACCAGACCCTTCATTTTAAACGCTTTGTTTATTTCCTTTTCTATTTTTTCAACTGCCTTATCTGTTGTTTTTACCATAGGATCGTCAATCTTAAAATAAAAAACTCCCGCTGGATAGTTTTTACCTTTTCTCCATTGATTTTTTAAGGCCATCACTGCCTCTAGATAAACCATCAGCTGCAACTGAATACCATAGTAAACGTCTGATAAATTAAATTCCTTGTTGCCGGATTTATAATCAATGACTTTGAAGTAGTTACCTTCTTCATCCTCTAAAATATCTACCCGATCGATTCTTCCTTCAAGGATAATTTTTTCCCCATCATCCAGCTCTATGATAATCCCAGGAATGGTATAACCTTCGCCAAAAATAACTTCATGGTCATAAGGAATAAAATCCCCCTTTTTAATATGCTGCACCAAAGTCCATAAAGCTTTTTTGCTAATACGGGTCAAGCGATTGATTAAATACTTATAGCGATGGGTGCTTAGCATCACTCCATGTTCAAAATCCTTTGCTAGTTGCTGCATGATTTCCTCCATCATTGCATCACTTTCTACTTGCCCCATATCCAACCAGTTGATCTTTTTTTCCTTTGTAAGCTTTGCAAACTTTTCCATAGAGTCATGAAACAGCTTCCCAACATCCGGAGTCCTTAAAGCATACTCTTTTCTTTCCTTAGGTTTTAGCCCATAGTTAATAAAATGAGCGAAGGGGCACTTCACAAAAGTTTCTAATCTTGATACGCTGGTTTTAATAGGGCTGCTGTCATATAGACCTCTTACTCTTCCTTTATCTATATATCTCA
This sequence comes from Clostridium aceticum, assembly GCF_001042715.1. Lineage (NCBI taxonomy): Bacteria > Bacillati > Bacillota > Clostridia > Peptostreptococcales > Natronincolaceae > Andreesenella > Andreesenella acetica. The sequence continues at coordinate 3,530,831 of NZ_CP009687.1, forward strand.
CTTGATTTTCATGAAAAAGCCCTTCGATCATCATATCTTTTTTTCCCTGCCAATAGGGTTGATGATCATACCAGTGATAAATATCCCACCATAAATCCTCCATAGGTTTATCTTCTACATGTAAACGTAGATTCTCTGCTAAGTATTTAAAGGTACTGGTGGGAGCAGCCACCAAATGCAACTGATTTTCTAAGGTATTTATAATATCTCCTTCTACCACAAGCTGTGGAAATACTTTTTTGAAACGATCGATTAGTATAGAAGGTCTCTTTGCCCTACCTTCTTCATCCCCTACAGCGAAGCTGATCCATAAATATTCCTGGGGCTTTGTAAAGGCAGAGTAGATAGAAAAATTTTGTTGAAACAATTTTGTTTCCCCGCTGGCACTTAACTCCATACCAGCAGCTTCTAAAGCTTTTCTTTCATGATCTAAGAAAATCCCCTCCTCCTCTTGCAGAGAGGGTAAGATACCATCATTCACCGCTGCTACAAAGAGGGCTTTGATATCGTGACTTCTAGAACGGTCTATATTTCCTACCAATACTTGATCAATGGTGGAGGGAATTACACCGATCTCACAGGCAGAAAAACCAGACTCTAATATCCTATAATACTTTTTTACAGAAATTTTGCTCTCATCTAATATTTCATAGATTTGGTCAAAAATCTCCATAACGGTATTCCAGATTTGGGTATTTTCATTGACATAATCAAATCTTTCTTTTTCTTTTAATACCTTAATCCATTTTTCTAACTTTTCTTCAATTTTCATTTCCTGTAGGAAAGTAAAGAATGCCTTGGTTATTTCTTGAGAAGTCTTATCTTTTTTTAGTTTTTTATGAAACTTATTCAAAGGTTCTATAAGCTTTTCTCTCATCTCATTAAGCCATAAAAGCTTTTCTTCATCTTCTCCCTTGTTAAAGGGCTGTAGCCACTGATCACCCCTAATTCCGTATCGCAGCACATAATTTTCGAGAATTTCCTGTTCTTCCTTCGTTAGATCAGTAAAGCCTGTCTTCATTAGTCTAAACATTTCTCTATATTGATAATTTTTCAGCGTTGTTTCTAATGCTGCTAAAATGAACTCAATAATAGGATTGTTCATGATGCTTCTTTTTTCATCGATAAAGTACGGAATATCATATTCCTCAAAAACTCTTTTTATTATACCACTATACCCTTCGAAGTCCCCTGAAACTACTGCAATATCCTTAAACCTATAACCCCTCTCCCTTACTAAAGCTATAATTTCTGCAGCAATATGCTCCACCTCTGTATAGGGATTCAATCCAGCAAAAACCTTTATATTTTCTACTTTCTTAGTAAATTGACGGTAAGGATAGGAAAAAAATTCTTCCTCTATATGGGCAATCTCCTTGGTTTTTCCCATCTCTTGTCTTTTGTGAAGGTCTAAGTTCACTACCTTCTCTTCAATATTTAATTGATGGGCTATCTTTTTTATTTTTAAATGAGTATTTTCAGGAACTTGAAACAAATCCTTTTCCCTTTCTTTTCCCCTCAACTCTAATGTAAATGTAATATGTACTTCTCTTGCCTTTAGTAGTAATTTTTCAATGATTTTTAGGGTTTGGGGGGTAAAAACATGAAAGCCATCGATCCATATCTCTGCCTCCTCCAAAAACCCAGCCTTCTCAATATTCTCCATAAATAAGTTTAAGTGATCTTCATTATCCACATATCGATTTTCTAAATATCTAGAAAACTCATGATAAATCAAAGCGATATCCGATAACTTCATTTTTAGAATACTATCCTCTTGGATTTCATCTGTAGCTCTATTTAAGTCCAAAGGACTAATATCATATTGTTTTAATTCACAGATCATATCATTTAATTTCCCTATAAATCCCTCCTGTTTTGAGGTATTCTTATAAACCGTTAGAAGACTGCCCTTTTCATCCAGTATTTTTTTTATGATCATGCTCTTTCCCACTGTATTTACAGGCACCTTTGTCAATCCTCCAACTTCATTAAAAACCCTGTGGGCAAGCCTTGTAAAGCTTAGTACTTCCGCCTGTAGGATACCATCTAGCTGTTGTTTTTCTATCAAATCCCTCTCTGCCTGTAGGGTAAATTGTTCTGGAGTAATTAAAATCAAGGGATGTTTTACTTGTTGTTGTAGTCTCTCTTTGATTTGAGTTAACACATAAAAACTTTTACCAGTTCCCGCCCTGCCAGTAATATAGGTTATACCCATTTGTTTCACCTCTTTTGTATAATATTCTTGAAAAATTTTACATTTTTCCTACTTATTAAATGAAATAATAATAAAAGTTTGATAGCATACTAATACTGCTATCCAAAATTTTAAGGAGGGATTTTATGAAGATGCAAGAAGGATTGATCCCAACTGTTTTAGGTACAGCGGTTACTGCAACAGGAACAATTATGTCTAAGAAAAAAGTACAGCCGATTGTAGCAGCCGGCATCATAGGCTTTGGATTAGCACATGTGGTTTTAGGTGCTATTGATCTGATAGAACACCGAGATCACTAGAAATACTTTTTAAAAATAGAGAAGACTAGGTTTAAGACCACTGAAAAACTATAGTTTTTTGTTTGTCATTCTGAAACAAAGTTGAAGAATCTTATGTTTTCAATATAATTAAGATCCTTCACTAACGCTCAGGATGACAAAATAACTTTTTCAGTGGTCTCACTAGGTTTCTTCTCTATTTTTTATAATATTCTGTACCCATATTCCATAGTCTTTTTGTAAAATTTTCTTCCTCTTCTGCATCTTCCTTTATAAAAGATAAAATACTTTCTACATCACCTGACATTTTATCTGCTTGATGTAGTATTTGTGCTTCTACCGTCTTAGGCAAAACTGGCGAACCGAACTCTAGGCTTCCATGATGTCCTAATATGCCATTAAGTATCACCAGTTTATCTTCTTCAGGAAAATCGTTTATCTCATGAATAGCATTCAATGTATAGTGAGCGCCTAAAAAAATGTGCCCAATCATCATCCCCTTCTCCGTCAATCCTAGCTCTGGCAATGCTTTGTATTCCATCATTTTCCCCCAATCATGCAGCATTGTCATAACAAATAATCTATCGGTTTGATGTTGTGACAATTTTTTGGTATTAGCCACTGTATTCACAAGTTTTAATACCTCAAGGGTATGATGTAATAGACCGCGATAGAAGTTATGATGTACTTTTCTAGCGGCTGGATAAGTACAAAACTTTTCATAGTACTCTGCTGAAAAGATCATTTTGTCTATAAGCTCTTTCAAATGAGGGGTTTCTATTCTATTCTGAAAGTACTCTAAACCTTTTTTCATACTTTCAAATTCCCAAGGACTAGTAGGAATAAGATCCTTTATAGATACTTTATCACTACTAGCCCTTTCAATATTTCTGATGGTTAATTGCAACTGTCCTCCATACTCCCCCACCTGTCCTTGTATCTGAACAATCTCATGGGGCTGAAAACTTTTAAACTTTTCTTGATTTTCTTCATAATCCCAATACTTGGCTTCCATCATCCTAGATGCATCTTGTATAATAATATCCGCATACTTTTTATCTGTTTTTGTGGTTTTTACTTTAACCTCTGATAGTAATACTACTGCCTCTATGGTTTCATTCAATAGTTTTGAAGATAGATCTTTTAATTGTTTAATATACATAAACATCTCCCCACTTTCTTTTCTACATCATATATTTACATTCTATTTTTCCCTCTTCTTTCCTTTTAAATAATAAAAATAAAAATTATAGGCACCAACTTAATGCAATTATTACCAATTTTTCCTTCAACTGTCATCCTGTATTACCAAATTTTCCTTCAACTGTCATCCTGTATTACCAAATTTTTCTCCAACTGTCATCCTGAGCATAGCGAAGGATCTTGGAGTAACGAAGAATGACAAATTACAGCTTAAATTAACGCTAATAAAATAAAAATTATACTATACTTTTATATTTTATTTGTTTAAAATATAGTTTGCAGGGTAAAAAAATGTATGGGATTATTCTTAAACCTGCAAATATATAAAATAACTTATAAGAATTATAGGAGGAGATAATAATGAATGAAATGACAGCAACAAATTTAAAATCTGCTTTTGGTGGAGAAAGTATGGCTCATATGAGATATTTACAATGGGGTGCAGCAGCGAAAAAAGAAGGTTTTCCAAATGTTGCAAATCTTTTTACTGCAGTAGCTTATGCAGAGCAAGTACATGCAGCAAGTCATTTTAGAGAGTTAAAAAATGAAGTGGGCGATGCTACTGTTACTGCTGGTGCAGGCTTTGGTATGACCAATACTTCTGAAAATCTTCAAGGAGCTATCGATGGTGAAAATCATGAGGTAGGACAAATGTATCCTGCTTTTATTGCTGTAGCTGAATTACAAGGTGAAAAAGGCAGCGTAAGATCCTTCAAATTTGCTATAGAAGCAGAAAAAACCCATGCTGCTTTATTTACAACTGCTAAAGCTGCTGTAGATACTGGCAAAGATTTTGCTGAAAATGCTGTTCATGTCTGTGATGTTTGTGGCTATACTTTAACTGGTGAGTTAGAAAGCGACTGCCCAGTATGCAAAGTAAAAACTGATAAGTTTACAACTTTTAGTACTGAAGGTCACAACTGCGCTTGCTGCTAATTGCTACAAGTATATAAAAATACTTAAAACCCATAGTCTTGCATTAGTTACTTAGTATAACTTAAAAAGGTTGAGGAAAATGAACACTTCCTCAACCTTTTTTATGTCTTTAACTTTACGATACCCTATCTTTTTATACCTATTTTTTCTCCCACATATACTTTTGTTTCAATGCCTTGTTGTGTATTTTCAATAAGATCCCTATCGATTTTTATTCTATTAGGTTGTAAGAAGAGAATAACAGTAGAACCGCCAAATTTAAAGTATCCTTTTTCATCTCCTTTTTTTACAGCCTGATTTGGATGAAAGGTTTGAATAATGGAGCCTACAAAGGTGGCACCCACCTCCACCATCAAAACCTTTCCAAAATTATAAGAATCAAAAACGGTAAATTCCCTTTTGTTTTGACAGTATAAAGAAGTGATTTTCCTTAAAGCTATGGGATTCACTGAATAGTACCCACCAGCAATTTTTGTAGAAGGTTCAGGTACACCCTCGTCAGGGAAATGAAAACGGTGATAGTCAGCTGGGCTTAGCCTGACGGTAATACAGGCTCCGTCTTGATACTCCTCTGCTAATCCTTTATTTCCCAAAAGTTCCTCAAGACAATACTCCTGTCCTTTTATTTGTAATACGTTCTTCGCATGGATGTTTTCATAAGCCATCACTCTACCATCTACAGGAGAAGCAAATACTTTTTCATCCATACATATAGGTCTTACTTCTTTTTTTAATCTTCTTATAAAAAACTCGTTGAAGTTTTTATAGGAGGATGGATCTTCATTTTCTGCTTCCCGCATATCAATATCCAATTCCTTTATAAAGGAAGGAATTTTCCTTCTGCTTATAGGTAAATCCTGTATTTTCCCATAAATAACAGAAAGGAATTTTTTCTTTATCAGTATCTCCAACATACTACTACCTATTTTTGTTTCATGCATCCATCTTAAGTAGCGTCCCCCTGCTACTATTTCTTCTTTCTTTGCCCCTGTTTTTCTATCTATATAATAAATCACTATTTTATCATCCTTCATAATAATTTTTCATATTATTATATCAACAAATTTCTTTTCTTAATAGGGGTCTTTAAAATGATTCAATATTTAAAATATATGCTGCTTCATCACTAAATATATTTATAACTTGACTTGTGCAATTTCTCAGGCTATATCCAGGGAAAATTAAATATATTAAGGGAAAGCATTTGAAAGTATTGTAACAACGCTTAGTGACTGGAAATGAAAAATCCGTTAAAAAATTTGCATGTTTGAGCGTTAGCCAAGTTGCAAATTTTAGGATTTTTCATTGGAAGGAGCTTTAGCGTTGTCAATACTTGAAACTAAATGAACGTATATATTTAATTTTCCCTACTGTATTAAATAATTGCACAACTCAAGTTTATAATTTTCTACTACCTGGCTTTACTAAGGGAAGTTTTCCTTCTTTACAAATAGCACATTCATCAGGGTCATAAGAAATTACTTCTGTAGATAATGCCGCTCTTAGCTTTGTATCAAAATCAATGGTTCCATTACTTCTATCTACTAAAACCGCCACACCTACTACTTCTCCTTCTTGTTCTTTTACGATGTCTATCACTTCTCTAACAGATCCCCCTGTAGTAATAACATCCTCCGCTACTAAAACCCTGGCACCCTTCGGAATACTAAATCCTCTGCGCAAGGTCATTTTGCCGTTTTCCCTTTCTGCAAAAAGGTTTTTGGCTTTTAGCTGTCTCGCCAATTCATAAGAAAAGATAATTCCCCCCATTGCTGGTCCTATAACGATGTCTATTTGATCCTCTTGAAATTCTTCTGCTAAACCCTTTGCTATTTCCGCTGTATATTCTGGATACTGTAATATTTTCGCACATTGCATATATTGGTTACTGTGTCGTCCTGAGGTTAGTAAAAAGTGTCCTTGTAATAACACCTCTGATTTTTCTAAGATTTCTATAACTCTTTCCTTTGTTAACATTTTAAATCCTCCTATTCATATTTAGTTCTATATTAAGGCGACCACAGGTCGCCCCTACAATGTTGCAGTCATCCAATGTAGGGGCGGTCTTCGACCGCCTGTGTGTATTTCACATAAAATATCAATTGTGAACCAATAACATTAAATTCCCACATTTAACTTTCCTCTTATTTCTTCAATACTTTCAAATCCATACTGTTCTAAGTAAGCCTCTATCCCCTCTAATACATCTATAGTAGCCATTGGATTGGTGAAATTCGCCGTTCCTATCGCCACCCCTGTAGCCCCTGCCAATAGAAACTCCACTGCATCTTCCCCTGTCATAATGCCTCCCATGCCTATAATAGGAATATCTACAGCCTGTGCCACTTGATACACCATTCTCACCGCCACTGGTTTGATGGCTGGTCCTGAAAGACCTCCTACTACATTGGCTAAGATTGGCTTTCTTTTATGGATATCTATTGCCATTCCCGTCAAGGTGTTGATTAGAGATAAAGCATCTGCTCCTCCAGCTACAGCGGCTCTGGCTATTTCTGTGACATCTGTTACATTAGGTGTTAACTTTACAATAAGAGGTTGTTTGGTATATTTTTTCACTTCTTTTGTAACATACTCCGCCATTTGTGGGTCTGTACCGAAGCATACACCACCCTCCTTCACATTTGGACAAGAGATATTAAGTTCCAGCATATCGACATCTTCTGAGGCTAGTCTTTCTGCTACTGCACAATATTCCTCCACTGTCTTACCAGCGATATTTACGATAATCTTTGTATCATATTTCCTTAGAAAAGGAATATCTTTTTCTATAAATTCCTCTACACCGGGATTCTGCAAACCGACACTATTTAACATCCCCCCGTAGGTTTCCGCCACTCTAGGGGTAGGATTTCCCTTCCATGCTGTACTAGAAACTCCCTTTACCACCACAGCTCCTAGTTTATTTAAATCTACAAATTCTCCATATTCTCTACCGCTGCCAAAGGTGCCAGAGGCTGTCATCACAGGGTTCTTAAGTTCTATACCTGCTATGTTTATTTTTAAATTAGGTTTCATCATTCCCAAATCACCTCATCCCTTAAGAAAACTGGACCATCTTTGCATACCCTTGTGTTTTCCCAATCATTTGCTTCTTTCTTTGCTGCCTTGCAGGTACATACCAAACAAGCCCCTATGCCACAGGCCATACGCTCCTCTAGAGACAACTCCGCAGGGATCTGTTTTTCCTTCGCCCACTGAGCCACTGCCTTTAACATAGGCTTAGGACCACAGCTATAGATCATATCTGCCTTTAGATCATCTTTTTCCAATAACTGCAATACATTACCCTTATGACCATGGGAACCATCTTCTGTAGCTACATAAACCTTAGCTCCAAGATTCTCAAAGTCCTCTACTAAAATTGGATTGCATCGAAACCCTAAATACACGCTGGTATTTCCCTTTAAATGTTTTACCAACTCCACCAATGGCGGGGCTCCAATACCTCCCCCTATGACAATATTTTCTCTTGTCTTTCCGTCTATTGTAAATCCATTTCCCAAGGGACCTAAGACTTTTACTTCGTCATTTGCCTGCATTTTTGATAGTTTTTTCGTACCTTCTCCTACAACAGCGTAAATCAATCTTGTCGTGGCTTCTTCTCGATTTATTTCGCAAATACTAATAGGTCTTGGCAATAAATGTCGTCCATCTTCACAATACAGATTTACAAATTTCCCGGGAAAACCCTCTATCGTTAATTCTTTCGACAATAATATCATTTCATAAATTTGAGGAACAATCTCTCTATTGCTTAAGATTTTTACCTTTCCTATAGTTTTCATGCAATTCCTCCTAAATCTACAATATCAACTTCTTCTATGGTAATATTGCTTTCCATGATCTCTAACATGGCCTTTACTGTATCTAAAGATGTCAATACATTCACAGAAGTCTCTAAAGCGGTTCTTCGAATTCTAAACCCGTCTCTTTTTGCATCATGTCCTCTTGTAGGTGTATTGATTACCAATTCTACCATGCCACTTCGAATGGCATCTAATATATTGGGTACCCCTTCACTGATTTTTTTAACTTCAGTGGTAGGAATTTGATGTTTTTCTAAGAAGTTTTTCGTCCCTTCTGTTGCCATGAAGGCATAACCTTCTTCAGCAAAGCGTCTTCCTAATTCAACAAATTCTTCTTTGTCATAATCCTTCAAGGTGACTAAAATTTTTCCTTCTTTTTTCGGCATTTTTATACCTGCTGCTATAAAACCTTTATATAGTGCCTCTGTCAATGTCTTTCCTATTCCTAAAACTTCTCCTGTAGATTTCATTTCCGGCCCCAGACTCATCTCCACTAGCGGTAGTTTTTCTGTAGAAAACACGGGTACCTTTACGGCTACTAATTCTGCCTCTGGATAAACCCCGGTGCCATAACCAAGTTCCTCCAGTTTTTCTCCCAGCATCGCCTTAGTGGCAAGAGCAATCATCGGTACCCCTGTTACTTTGCTAATAAAAGGTACTGTTCTACTGGAGCGTGGATTTACTTCGATGACATAGACTTCCTTCTGAAACTCTACAAACTGTATATTGATCATTCCCTTTACCTTTAAAGCTATGGCAATGGATTTTGTGTAATCTAAAATTTTGTTTTTGATTTCTTGAGAGACGTTTTGGCTAGGATAGATGGATATACTGTCTCCTGAATGTACGCCAGCCCTTTCCAGATGTTCCATAATGCCAGGAATCAATATTTCTTCCCCATCACATATAGCATCTACCTCTATTTCTCTTCCTATTAAATAACGGTCGATGAGAACGGGGTTTTTAGTGTCTCGAATAAAAGCTTCCTTTAAGTATCTTTTTAATTCTTCTTCTTCATAGGTAATTTCCATCCCCTGACCTCCTAATACATAGGAAGGTCGCACCAACACAGGGTAGCCTACCTTTTCGGCTTCTTTGATCCCTTGTTCTACCGATGTTACTGTCTTACCCTGTGGTCTAGGTATATTTAATCTTTCCATTAAATCATCGAATTTTTCCCGATCTTCTGCTGTGTCAATCTCTTCTGGTTTTGTACCTAAGATAGGTATGTTCATCTCTCTAAGGAATTTTGCTAATTTGATAGCGGTTTGTCCACCAAATTGTAGTATCACACCCTCTGGTTTTTCTTTTTCGACAATGTTTAGTACATCTTCTTCTGTCAAAGGCTCAAAATATAGTTTGTCCGAGATATTGAAGTCAGTACTTACGGTTTCAGGATTGTTGTTTACAATAATGGTCTCTATGCCAGCCTCCCTTAAGGCTAAAATACTGTGGACAGAACAGTAGTCAAATTCTATACCCTGTCCTATTCTTATGGGCCCAGAACCAATCACCATTACTTTTTTCCTATCACTTGTCTCTACTTCATCGATTTCATCATAGGTGGAATAATAGTAAGGGGATACTGCTTCAAACTCTCCTCCACAGGTATCTACCATCTTATAAACTGGCTTCATGTTCCACTTGCATCTTCTGCGATAGACCTCTTGAGGATTACAGCTTACTAAGTCCCCAATTCCTTTATCTGAGAATCCTTTTCGTTTTAATACCTTCATCCAAGCTTCTGTTATATCTTCAAGATCTACTTCCTTTAGTTTCTTTTCTTCTACTACGATCCCCATTATTTTTTCCATAAAGAATCTGTCTATGCCGGTGATCTCACATACTTTTTCTGCTCTATAATTTCTCCTCAGCATTTCTGCTATATCGAAGATTCTTTCATCATTAGGTGTCACAACACTTTTCTTTAATTCTTCGATGGTCTTTTCTTTAGAGGATTTCCTCTCTAGGGTATACTGCCCTATTTCCAAGGAACGTATCCCCTTTAACAGTGCCGCCTCAAAGGTGTTGCCGATAGCCATAATTTCCCCTGTTGCCATCATTTTTGTTCCTAAGGTTCTATTGGCACTGTGGAATTTATCAAATGGCCATTTAGGGATTTTTACAACAACATAGTCCAGCGTTGGTTCAAAACAAGCATAGGTTTTTTCTGTTACTGCATTTTTTATCTCATCTAAGCCATAACCAAGAGCAATTTTAGCAGCTACCCTAGCTATAGGATAGCCAGTTACCTTAGAAGCTAGAGCTGAAGAACGACTTACCCTAGGATTGATTTCTATGACTGCGTACTCAAAACTCTTAGGATCTAAAGCAAATTGTACATTACATCCCCCTTCTATTTCAATGGCATTGATAATATCGATGGATGCAGTTCTTAACATTTGATATTCCTTATCAGAAAGGGTTTGAGAGGGAGCCACGACAATACTATCACCGGTATGAATCCCCACTGGGTCAATATTTTCCATATTACATACAGTGATGCAATTGCCGTTTTTATCCCGCATTACCTCGTATTCAATTTCCTTCCAACCCTTGATACTTTTCTCCAATAGTACCTGTCCAACTCTACTCATCTGTAAACCTGAAGTTAAAATTTCCTTCAGTTCTACCTCATTGTCGGCTATACCACCGCCAGTACCACCAAGGGTATAGGCTGGTCTTACAATCACAGGGTAGCCAACTTTATTGGCAAATTCAAGCCCGCCTTCTAGGGTTGTGATGATTTCACTTTCTACTACCGGCTGCTTGATTTCCTCCATCAACGCTTTAAAGATTTCTCTATCTTCTCCCTTTTTGATGGATTCAATAGGGGTACCTATGATATTTACATTATATTTTTCTAATATGCCTTGATCATAAAGTTCTACTGCAAGATTTAGTCCTGTTTGTCCCCCCATGCCTACCAACAGACTATCAGGTTTTTCCTTGGCAATTACTTTTTCTACAAAGTCAAGGGTCAGTGGTTCTATATAGATTTTATCTGCTACTTCTCTATCTGTCATGATGGTGGCAGGATTGCTGTTGATCAGTACAACTTCTATTCCTTCTTCTTTTAACGCACCACAGGCCTGAGTGCCTGCATAGTCAAACTCTGCTGCTTGACCTATAATGATAGGACCTGATCCGATTACTAATACTTTCTTTATGCTATAGTCTCTTGGCATTTGTATTCCCCCTCTAAAACTTCCATAAATTTATCAAATATATATGCTGTGTCCTGTGGTCCTGGAGATGCTTCAGGGTGAAACTGTACGCTGAATATAGGTAGATGTTTATGCTGCATTCCTTCTATGGTATTATCATTTAAATTGATATGGGTAACGATGATATCTTTTGGTTGGTTTTCCTTCTTGACCACATAACCATGATTTTGTGAAGTGATATAAACCTTGTTGTTCATAATATCCTTCACAGGATGATTACAGCCACGGTGACCAAACTTGAGTTTTTCTGTATCTCCTCCCAAGCTCAGTGCCAAAAGCTGATGCCCTAAACAAATTCCAACGATAGGTTTTTTCCCTATGAGTTTTTTTATGGTCTCAATGGTGCCTGTCAGAGCCTTGGGGTCCCCAGGACCATTGGATAAGAAGATGCCATCTGGATTGATCTTTAAAATTTCTTCTGCTGTTGCTGCGGCTGGAAAAATTGTCATTTTACAGTTTCTTTTCTTAAAAGATCTTATGATATTTTCCTTAATGCCAAAATCCATCATAGCAATATGCTTCCCTGTACCTTCTATGGTACGGATCTCCTCTGTTGTCACCTGCTGTACTGCATCATCATTGTGAAATGCCTCTAATTTCTCATGGATCATTTCTTCCTTTAAGTCTTCAGTGGTTATTATACCCTTCATGGTTCCATAATTTCTAAGAATTTTTGTTAAAGCTCTTGTATCTATTCCTTCCAGTCCCATGACCTTTGCTTCTTTTAAATAACCATCTAAATCCATTTCACAACGCCAGTTGCTAGGCACAGTGGCTCTTTCCCTCACAATAAATCCCTTTACTTTTGGAGAAGAGGATTCTACGTCCTCTAGGTTAATACCGTAGTTTCCAATAAGCGGGTAAGTCATGACTACCATTTGCCCAAAGTAAGAAGGATCTGTAAGGATTTCCTGATATCCTGTCATACCTGTATTGAAAACTACTTCTCCTACAGCTTCTTTTATATATCCAAAGGCTTTCCCTTCAAAAACAGTGCCATTTTCTAAAATCAATTTTGCCTTCATATACTTCGCCCCTTTTTTTAATCTTATTATCAAATACTTTACTGGGTTAAGCCCCCAATTCTATAAGTGGGCTTTGAATCAGGTGGTATAGCGTCTCCATCTGATTCCCCGATCTTCAGCTTTAGCTTGAGGAGTTCATTTATCTGAAAATCTGCTGTAAGTCTTCCTTCATATCTAATGCAGCTTCTCTTGCTGCTAGGTAAAATTCTTTTTCAGTAAACTTTGACTGATAAGGTTGTTTTTGGTGGGCTGCGATGATTCCTCTGGAGGAATTGATGATTGCCCCTAATCCATCTTGATTAAAATATCCTTTTAAGTCTTTAGCAGTGGCTCCCTGTGCACCATATCCCGGCACCAAGAAATAAGTCTTAGGCATGATACCTCGAAGCTTTTCTGCCTGCTGCGGATGGGTAGCTCCTACTACTGCCCCTATGGCACTATAGCCTCTTTTTCCTATCAGAGATTGCCCCCATTGGTCTACCATTTTCCCTACCCTTTCATAAAGTTTTTCTCCACCTACATCTAGGTCTTGTATTTCTCCACTATTTGGGTTGGAGGTCTTTACTAGAATAAACAGACCTTTATCATAATTTTTACAGTGTTCCATATAAGGATCGATGGAATCAGAACCAAGATAAGGATTTAAGGTGATGCAGTCTTGTTGATAAACGGTATAGCTTTCTTCCTCCACCTTCACTTTTCCTATGTGTCCATCTGCGTAGGCTTCAGCCGTTGAAGTGATATCACTTCTTTTAATATCGCCTATCACCATCAAGCCCTTTTCTTTTGCGTACTGAAGGGTATCTATATAAGCCTGCATGCCTTCTGCTCCATATTGTTCATACATGGCAACCTGAGGCTTTACCGCTGGTACAATATCATGAATTCCATCAATAATCTTTTTATTGAATTCTAGAAAAGCTTTTGCTGCTGCCTTAGGGGTTTTTCCATAATTACGATAGGCTTCTTCCTTGATATATTGAGGTACAAAACTTAATCTAGGGTCTAATCCTACTACTGTAGGGTTTTGTGTTTTTTCAATTTTTGCTATTAATCGATCGATCATATTTTTTGGCCTCCTTCTATTAAACTACCATTTTCCACAACGATATTTCCTTCTACAATCGTATACTTTACTTTTCCTTTTACCTTTTTCCCATGAAACGGTGTATTCTTTGCCTTTGAAACAAACTGGTTTTTATCTATGCTATAGAGCTCCTCAGGATCTATGATGGTGATGTCTGCCATTTTTCCAATACCTAAAGTTCCTCTGTCTATTCCCAATAATTTTGCAGGATTACTGCTCATCAATTCAATCATCTGCATTGGTGTTAAAATTCCTTCCTCTACTAACTCTGTTATAGTTAAAGCCACAGCAGTTTCAAGCCCCACAATTCCAAAGGCCGCCTTCTCATAAGAAGTATTTTTATCTTTTTCGTGGTGGGGTGCATGGTCCGTAGCAATCATATCTATGGTTCCATTTCTTAATGCTTCTTTGATGGCCTCTACATCCTCTTGGCTTCTTAATGGGGGGTTCATCTTGGTATTGGTATCCTCTGCTGTCACTACTTCTTCTGTCAGAGCAAAGTGGTGGGGACATACCTCTGCTGTCACAAACACCCCTTCCTCCTTTCCTTTTTTAAGGATTTCTACTGTTCCTTTTGTACTAATATGGCAAAGATGAAGTTTGGCACCTCTATCTTTTGCCAGTGCAATATCTCTGGCAGCAATTACTTCTTCAGAAGCACCAGGTATTCCTTGAATCCCCAACTCCCTAGAGCGCTTTCCCTCATTCATCGCCCCTTGACCTGCAAGAGCATGATCCTCACAATGAGAAAACACTGGTATATTTAATTCTGCCGCCAATTTTAATGCTTCCCCCATAAGGAGGGGATTCATCACCGTCTTACCATCTTCACTAATGCCGCATATTCCTTTTTGCACCATTTCTTTTATCTCTGCTAATTCTTCCCCTAACTGTCCTTTTGTTATGGTCCCTATAGGAAGCACCTTCACCACAGCCTCTTTAGAAGCCTTATCAAAGATAAAATCTACAATCTCAATGCTATCTATCACAGGGTTTGTATTAGGCATACAGCATATGGTGGTAAATCCCCCAGTCGCTGCACTTTTGCTCCCTGTTTCTATGGTTTCTTTATACTCAAATCCAGGTTCTCTTAAATGTACATGTACATCAATCAGACCCGGCACTACCCAGCAACCTTTAGCATCAACTATCTTCTGCGCTGTCACCTCTATGTTTTTTGCGACAGCAGCAATCTTGTGGTCCTTTATAAGTACATCCTTCACTTCATCAATATTTGCTATTGGATCTATCACCCTACCATTTTTTATCAGTAAACTCATTTTAAACACTCCTTTGGTTTTTCTTACTTTTATTTATCTTAACCAGAATTCTAAATAAAAAGGCAAGTGCACAACAAAAAGGACAATAAAGAGATTATTATCTTACCAATAATCTTTTTATTGCCCTTAATTTACTTAAGCATATATAAAAATAAGAAATAGCAACAGCAACACAAAATGGTTTGTTTTGTGCTTTTTTCCTAGTGGTACTGTCTAATTTTTTAGCTTCCTGTAATACTGCATCACAAAAAAGTCCAAATGTATAAGTCATTTTTACTCATCCTTTCTGGTCTCACAGGACCAATTTAAAGGTTTCTATTACCTTGCATTTTAATGTATGTTATCATATCCTTATCTGACTGTCAATGTAAAAATTTAGTATTCTTTTAATATTTCCTTCAAATTATTTCTTGAAATCAAGGCTTTCATCACTGGTCGAACTTCTAAAATAAAAGATGTATCAATGTCTTTTAACAAATTAAAATAATACGGAAAATGTATCTTGCCTTCCCCGATCACTTGATGATCCTGTGTGCCGTTATGATCATGAATATGACAGTTTCCTATATAGCTTAAATTTTTCAAGAAAAAGGCTTCATTCTCTTGTTGCCCATAAGAATGACCTATATCCCATGTAAGGTAGAGATTTCCTTGAGGCAGTAGTTCCTCTAATACACTCTTTACCATATCATTAAATTTTCCTACATTTTCAACACAGGGCATAATTTTGCCGATGGCATAATCTCTCAGTTCTATAAGACTTTCCTTTAACAGCTCTGCAAAATCATCTGCAAAGATATGCTGTAGATAGATCTTTTTATCTGTCTGAGTAAAGCATACAGAGTCTCCGCAGTGGAAGGTGATTTTTCTACCTCCTATTTCTGCAGCAAAATCAATACATTCCTTTAATCGCGCTAATCCTGCTTTTCGAACTACAGAATGGAGATGGTACAGAGGAATGTCCTCTGGAGCATGAAAGCTCAAGGTAATTCCTTCTTTCTCTACTATTTTCTTAATTTCCCCTCTTTGCTGCTGATCATACTTCTCTGGAAAAAAGCAGGGACATTTAAGTTGATCTCTATAGCAGAGAACTCATTGTTTTTAGCAAATTCTATGGCTGTAAAAATACTTTCTTCTCCTAAAGTTGCGGCATAACCTATTCTACTTAATATATTTTCACCCTTCACCCATCCATCACTCCTAATAATATACTATTTTCATTAGCGTTAACCTAAACCATAATTTGTCATCCTTATTCCAAGATCCTTCGCTACGCTCAGGAAGACAATTCGACAAAATTTTGGAAATAATTGTATTAAGTTAACGTTTATGATACTATTTTATAAATAAGCAACTAAAAAGCTTAACAAAATATATAGCCCCCAAAAGGGTATATTTTGTTAAGCTATAATTATTTTTAACTTAATAAACCCTTTAATTTTTCACAGATAGCATCCCCTACTTCATGGGTTTTCGCACTTCCCTTTAAGTCAGGAGTAAGACTTTTTCCCTCCAAAAGCACCTGTGTAATCGCTTCAATGATTGCTTCTGTATCTTCATCCTCCAGTAGGAAGTCCAGCATCATTTTCACTGTCCAAACCATCGCAATAGGATTCGCCATTCCCTTATCTTTTATATCAGGAGCTGATCCATGTACTGGTTCAAACATTGAAGGGAATTCTTTTTCTAAGTTTAGATTGGCACTGGCGGCAAAACCTAGTCCCCCCTGTAGTGCTGCCCCTAAGTCGGTAATGATATCTCCAAACAAATTAGAAGCCACCAGTACATCAAAGCTTTCTGGTCTTTGAAGGAAGTACATGGATACAGCATCTACATGATTGGTTTCTGTTGCGATTTCTGGATAATTTGCAGCGATTTCTTTAAAGATTTTATCCCAGAAAACCATACTATAATTTAGAGCATTAGATTTAGTAACATTGGTTACTTTATTAAATTTATTTCGTTTTTGAGCCACTTTAAAAGCATAATCCATTACTTTTTCAGTATTTTTTCTAGTAAATACTGCTGTTTGTATAGCCGTTTCCTCTGGTCTGTCTGGGAAACGAATTCCACCTACACCTGAGTATTCACCTTCAACATTTTCTCGGATTACAACAAAATCAATATCCTCTGGACCCTTATCCTTCAAAGGACAAGGTGCTCCCGGTAAAAGCTTTATTGGTCTTAAATTAATGTATTGATTAAACTCTTGGCGAATTTTCAGTAGCAATCCATGAAGCGAGATATGATCTGCCACTGAAGGATATCCCACTGCCCCCAGAAGAATAGCGTCAAAACCCTTTAGTACTTCTATACCATCTACATCCATCATATTTCCTGTTTTCAGATAATATTCGCATCCCCACGGAAAGTATGTATATTCAAACTGAATATTTCCTTTAATGGCAGCAAAGGCATCTAAAACCTTTACTCCCTCCGCTGTAACTTCGTTACCAATGCCATCCCCTGGTATAACGGCTATTTTAAGTGTCTTCATTCTACGTCCTCCCTCTTCACTCTACAATTTTAAGAAATTGATCTTTAAAATACCTTCTACATTGCCAATAAGGTTTAAGGTTTCTTTTTTCACATCTGAATCAACTGTTAAGAACATCATCGCCTGTTGTACTTTAAAATTTCTGCTTACCTGCATTGTGGCGATATTTACTTTGCTTGCTCCCAATAGGGTTCCGATCTGCCCAATCATACCGGGCTTGTCCATATTATTTGCTACCAACATATAAGGTGTAGGGGTTACATCAAACTCAAAACCATTCACATCTACAATCCTTAAATCCCTTTTAGCAAATACTGTTCCTGCTGTTGTAAAAGTCTTATCCTTAGATACGATATTTAGTCGAATCAAGTTCATATGAGAACCATTTACTGTTTTCTTGCTTTCTGTAACGCTAATGCCTCTATTTTGTGCAATCAATCTGGCATTTACATAGTTTACTCTTTCCTTTAGAATCGGTTCAAAAATTCCCTTTAATACTGCCAAAGTTACTGCTGTTGTTTCCATCTCAGCTACTGTACCACTATAAATAATCTCTATCCTTTCAATAGCATCCTTCTCCAATTGATGATATAACTTTCCTAAAACCTCTCCTAATTGCAGATAAGCCGTTAATGCTTCTAGTTCTTGATGCTGCAAAGTAGGAAGATTCACGGCATTTGGTACCATTTCTCCCTTCAATGCACTTATTACTTCATGAGCAATGGTCACTCCTACATTGTTTTGTGCCTCCACTGTATCTGCTCCTAAGTGAGGGGTAATAATTACATTATCCAAGTCCAGTAAAGGTGATGTGGTATTTGGCTCATCTACTAGTACGTCTATACCTGCACTGGCTACAATACCTTCTTTAATTCCCCACACTAAACCATCTTCGCTAATGATTCCACCTCTAGCACAGTTTACTACCCGTACACCTTTTTTAGCAGCTTTAAACTCTTTTTCTCCAATCATTCCTAACGTTTCTTCAGTTTTTGGCGTATGTACTGTGATAAAATCAGCTTCTTTTACTAAATCCTCTAGCTTTTCTTTTTTCTCTACCCCAAACTTTTCAAATCGTTCATCAGTAATGTAGGGATCATAAGCGATCACCTTCATACCAAAAGATTGCATCCTTGTTGCTACTAAAGAACCTATTCTTCCTAAACCTATCACACCTAAGGTTTTTCCCAACAACTCTACTCCCTTAAAACCACTTCGATCCCAATTTCTATTTTTAATAAAAGTATTGGCTTGTGGTATATTTCTACAAGATGCTATCAAAAGACCTATAGTATGTTCTGCTGCAGATACTGTATTGGCTTCCGGCGTATTTACTACGATGATACCCCTTTTCGTAGCCCCCTCCATATCAATATTATCTACACCATTACCTGCCCTGCCTACTACCTTTAGATTTGTAGCATGTTGATAAAACTCCTCATTAATTTTGGTAACACTTCGAACAACAATAGCGTCATAATTTTTTATAATAGTTAATAATTTATCTCTTTCAATGCCTAATTCCACATCTACATGCATTCCTGATGCTTTAAGTGCCTCGATCCCTTTTTCAGCAATCTTTTCTGTCACTAATATTTTATTCATAAGAAATTCCTCCTTATTTTTCATGATAATAATAAAAGCCCCCGTACTTGGCGTAATAAGCCAAGGACGAGAGCTATACTCACGTGGTGCCACCTTGTTTTGTCATAGACTATGACCTTCTATTAGATAACGGTATCAACCGGATCGGGTTCTTATTCCCCGTCTGCTTAAGAGTGGATTCAACAGTTTCCAGTACCAATTTCCACCAACCATTGGCTCTCTATCACCTTGTGTCTGTTTACTATTCTCTTTCATTGCATTTATATAAGTATGTAGTTCATATAATATTAATGTCTATCCTACTATGATTAAAGACTTTTGTCAATAATTTTTTATTTTTATTCTTAGAACTTTTTTGTTTATTTTAAATTTTACTACATTTCCTCTAAATATAGATGTGTGCTTCTAAGGTTGAGTTTTAATATACACGATCTATGGTTTCCCTCAAAACTATGGCCGCAAATGTAGCCCTTAATATATTAAAACTTAGGGGAACATATCTATAAAATTATATGCTATATATGCTATAATGATACGGAAGATCATAGGCATCTTTAGACTCAAATATTAAGGGGATGACAGCAGGATATGAAAGAACTTTGGCAACTCTACATGATTTTTTTCCGCATGGGAGCATTTACCTTTGGAGGGGGCTATGCCATGCTTCCTATCTTACAGAAAGAGATTGTAGAGGAAAGAAATTGGGCTACAGATGAAGAAATTATTGATTGTTATGCTATTGGGCAGTGTACACCTGGTATTATTGCTGTTAACACAGCAACCTTTATCGGCTATAGACAAAAAGGTCTCCTAGGGGGGATCATTGCCACACTTGGGATGGTTTCTCCTTCTATCGTTATCATCACCACCATCGCTACGTTTTTTCAACGCTTTCAAGATTATGCAATTGTTCAGCATGCCTTTGGAGGAATTCGTGTTGTAGTTGTCGCCTTAATTGTGCAGGCAGTAATCAAAATGTGGCAGCAATCCATAAAAAATTGGTTTGGTATAGGCTTATTCGCCCTTTCCTTTTTCCTGATTATCTTTATAAAACTTTCCCCTATTTTTATTGTAATTATCGCAGCTATATCAGGGTGTGTTCTTAGAACAAAAAAAGAGGTGACTTCTCCATGATTTATGTTGAATTATTTTTAGAGTTTTTTAAAATAGGTATGTTTTCTATAGGTGGAGGGCTTGCTACTTTACCCTTTCTTTATCAGATGGTGGATAAGTACGGTTGGATTTCTTCTGATGATTTGCTTAACATGATTGCAGTAGCAGAGTCGACACCAGGACCGATAGGTATTAATATCGCCACCTTTGTAGGTTATAAAGCTGGTAATATTCTGGGAGGAATCATTGCAACTTTAGGAATTATTACACCTGCCATTATCATCATCTCCCTCATCGTACATTATTTCATGAAGTTTAATGAAAATCCTATTGTACAGTCTGGGTTTAAAGGTATTAGACCAGCAGTTGTAGGTCTCATTGGAGCTGCTGGATTCGAAGTGGCAAGAACTGCTTTATTTGACATGCATCATTATAAAAGTACCCATAATATTTTATATCTCTTTGATTATAAAGCAATACTACTATTTGCAATCATGCTGTTTGCTATAAACAAATACAAAAAACATCCTATTCTCTATATCATCGCTTCAGCTATTATTGGTATCTTATTTAAATATTAATTCATTAGCGTTAACTTAAACCATAATTTGTCATCCTGAGGGAAGCAAAGCGGAGCCCAAGGATCCTTCGCTACCCTCAAGGATGACAGTTCGAGAGAATTTTAGAGATAATAAAGTTAAACTAGCGCTATGCATCATGCATATTAAATAAAAGTAAACCTCTCTGCAATGGCCTCTGCTGTCCTTATCCCATCAACCGCTGCCGAAATAATTCCTCCTGCATATCCTGCTCCTTCACCTGAAGGGTATAGTCCTTGAATATTGCTCTGATAATCTTCATCACGCTTTATCCGAATCGGTGAAGAACTTCTGCTTTCTATGGCTGTCATAACAGCATCCCCCAGGTTAAAACCACGTAGTTTTTTATCAAGAGCTATGATTCCTTCCTTCATGGTCTCCACCACAAAGCTAGGCAGACATTTCCTTAAATCTGTTAACACAATCCCTGGTTTATATGATGGTTTTACTTTCCCCAATTGCTCTGAAGGTTGATCCTTTAAAAAATCTTTTACCAACTGTGCTGGAGCATAATAATTACTCCCTCCTACTTCAAAGGCTTTTTGCTCCCACTTTCTTTGGAAGTACATACCTGCCAAAGGATGTTCACTATCAAAATCTTCTGGGCCTACACCTACTAAAAGTGCACTATTGGCATTTTCTTTATCCCTTGCATACTCACTCATACCATTGGTAACAACCCCTCCCTCTTCAGAAGCAGCGGCCACCACCTGACCTCCTGGACACATACAAAAAGTATAAACAGAGCGTTGGTTATCACAATGATGGGCCATTTTATAGTCGGCGGCCCCAAGGTGAGGGTGATCAGCAAAAGAACCGTATTGAGCAATATCAATGAGTTTTTGAGGATGTTCAATTCTTACCCCTATAGAAAAGGGTTTTTGATGAATCTGAACCTTATGTTTATAAAGGGTTTCAAAGGTATCCCTTGCACTATGGCCTACCGCTAGCACCGCTGCCTCTGTTTTAATCACTTCTTGACCATTAACAACCACACCTTTGACTTTTCCACCTTCTATTATAAAATCTGTTACCTTCTTCTCAAACAGTACACTTCCACCAAGCTTAATGATTTCTTCTCTTATATTCTTTACAACATTTCTCAAGATATCTGTTCCAATATGGGGCTTGCTTACATACATAATTTCCTCTGGAGCCCCAGCCTTCACTAACTCCTCTAATATCTTTCGACATCTCAAATCCTTGATTTGAGTGGTCAGCTTCCCGTCTGAAAAGGTACCTGCACCACCTTCTCCAAATTGCACATTAGATTCTGTATCTAATTCACCCTTTGTCCAAAAAGCCTGAATATCTTCTGTTCTCTTATCTACATCCTTACCACGCTCTAACAAAATAGGTGTATAACCCATCTGTGCTAAAATTAATCCAGCAAACAGTCCTGCTGGCCCAGTTCCAATAACAACGGGAGGATGTTGCAGCTTTTCATCTCCTTTTTTTACATAACGATAGGTCATATCTGGAGATACAGCAATTTTTTTATCTTTTATTCTCTTTAACACCTTATCTTCATTGACTACTTCCACATCTACTGTATAGACAAAGTCCACTCTATCTCTTTTTCTGGCATCAATAGATCGCTTGTATATCTGATAGCCGATTAAATCCGTTTCATTTATTTGCAGCTTCTTCATAATAACACTTTTTATACTGCTTGCATCTTCATCAATAGACAGCTTTATATCTGGTACTCTAATCATGATTTCCTTGCTCCCTTCTTACTCTACTGTATCTAAAGCCGCATATTCTCCTGCTATGTATCCCGAAGACCATGCCCACTGTAGGTTAAACCCTCCACAATCTCCATCAATATCTACAAGCTCTCCTGCAAAGTATATTCCCGGCACCAGCTTTGACTGCATAGTTTTTCCATCTATCTCGCTAACATCTATGCCACCAGCAGTTGTTTGTGCATTCCTCCATGACTGTGTATCCGTCACTTCGATTTTCCACTCTTTAAAAATCTTCACCATGTTTTTCATTTCTCCCTGAGAAACTTGTCCGCATTTCTTTTGTAGATCCTTCATGCCTACCTCTCTCAATACCACAGGAATCAGCCTTTTATTCAGCAGACCAATAAAACTAAAATCTAGACTTTTTTCTGACTGATAGGCTAAACGCATCTGTAATAACTCCATCACTTCTTCCTGTTGAAGATGTGGGAACATATCCAGTGTTATATACACTTTCTCTTTATTATTTAAAGCCTCTGCCCCTATGCGGCTCAGCTGTAGAATAGGAGGACCCGATATACCATAGTCGGTAAATAAAATTTCTCCCGCCTCTTTTCGCAGTTTTTTTTCTCCTACCACCAGAGAAGCTTCACCTATAAACTTTACCCCCTTCAATGCCTTCAAAAAAGGAGCCTTTAATTTCACCTGAACCAGAGCTGGAAAGACATCTATCAAGCGGTGGCCTAACTCCTTGGCCAGTATATATCCTTCCCCATCGGAACCCAGCTGAGGACTAGCCTTGCCTCCTGTTGCAAGAATTACTTTGTCTCCCTCCACTGTACTCTTGTCCTTTAGTACTACCGTGAAGCCCTTGTGATTTTTTTGTATTTTGATTACCTCTGCATTACAATATTCTTTTACCCCTAACTGTTGAAGCTCATATCGCAATACATCCAATATACTGGAGGCTTGGTCAGACATAGGATAAACCTTTCCCCCCTCCTCAACCTTAGAAGCGATTCCAAGATATTCAAAGAAGTTCAACGTCTGCTCTACATCAAAACTATTTAATATTCCTTGAGCAAACCTTACATTTTTTCCGTGAAAAAACTTCAAATCCATATTCATATTGGTAAGGTTACATCTACCATTTCCTGTAGCTAAAATTTTCTTCCCTACACGATCCATTTTTTCTAAAATAGTAACGCTAGCACCATTTCTAGCAGCAGCGATAGCAGCAGTCAACCCGGCTGCACCGCCACCAATCACCAGTACATGTAATTGTTTTGTCATCCTATGTATCTCCCTCTACAAAATAATAAGTATCTTAACCTGTGCAATTTCTCTACTATTTCCAAAGAAAATTAAATATATTAAGCGAAAGCATTTGAAAGTATTGTAACAACGTTTAGCGACTGTAAATGAAAAATCCGTTAAGAAATTTGCATGTTTGAGCGTTAACAAGTTTGCAAATTTTAAGGTTTTTGAAACGATTTGCTCTTTATCTTTAGTTTTTTAAACACAAAAATATTTCATGCTGGTTTTTTTAAGTTCTTCACTACTGAAAAGTAATTTATAATTTTTCACATCAACAGCTTGAGATAATTCTTCTGCGATCTCATAACAGACTTCTTGGTTGGTTCCATGGATCATTGTAAAAAGATTATAAGGCCAATTGTGATAAGTAGGTCTTTCATAACAATGGGTCACCTCTGAAAAAGTCGCCATCCTGTCCCCTACCTCTTTTGTTCTATGGGGTTCTACCTCCCATACTACCATAGCATTTGCGGTGAATCCAGCTTTTCTATGTCTTAATACTGCCCCTACTCTCCTCAAAATCCCCTTTTCTCTATATTCTTGAATTTTCTTTAATAACTCTGCTTCCTCTATTTCTAAAATTTCAGCTATTACCTTATAAGGTTCTGGGGCTAGAGGAATCTCTTCCTGTAACAACCTAATGATTTTTTTATCTAACTCTGTAAGCTCCATTGTACATATTCCTCCCTTATAGATTAAACTTTACATTTACCTTGAAAAAATTTACAGCAGGAAGATTCATAATCTCTTCTGCTCTAGTTTTCTGCTGAATTTCTTCTATTCGCTTCTCTACATATTCTTTAGATGGTCCAATCAAAGTAAACCACATATTATAATCATGGTTTCTTATGTAATTATGGGTGACTTCTGGAAAGGTATTGATAACATCAGCCACTTGAGGCACCTGTTCTTCTGGTACCTGTAATGCACATAATGTGCTATAATATCCTAGCTTTCTAGAATCAAAGACCCCGCCAACCCTTCTAATGATACCCTCTTCCTTTAGTTCACTTATCCTTTTTATTACTTCTTCTTCTGTAATCCCTAGTTGCTCTCCTAAGTCGGCATAAGGTCTATGACTAATGGGAAAATCACTTTGAAGTAGGGTAAGTAATTTTTTATCTAGCATATCCATAGGTCTCCACTCCTTTCCTGCCATGATAGAGGCACCACGGCTCCTCTGCCATATAGTCTCCTTCGTGATAAAAAGCAGCCCTAGCTCTGCAACCACCGCAGCTTTTTTTATAACGACAACTACCGCAACCACCAGTATAATCAAGGGTACGTAGTTTATTAAAAACTTCACTGTTCTTCCAAATTTCACTAAAGGGTGTTTCTCTCACATTGCCTATTTCCATATCTAAATACGCACAGGGCTGTACTCTTCCCTTAGGTCCTATAATGCAGTAGGAGGTTCCCGCTAAACATCCCCTCTGGAACCGAAGGTCCATGCCCATCTCCTTTGCAATCCTCATAAACTGTGGTGCACAGGTAGGTTTCAGTTCTATGGAAACTTCTTGTTGCTTTTTCATAATCCTTGTTAAAACAGATTCATATTCCTCTGCCCTTAAGGATTCTTCTTCTATCGTTACAGCTCTACCAGTAGGGACCAAAAAGAAAATATGATGGGCTACAGCCCCTAATTCCACTGCTAAATCCGTCAAATCCTCTAACTCCCCCTGATTCCAATCCATTACCGTTGTATGTACTTGAAAAGGAAGCCCTACTGCCTTACAATTTTTCATTGCCTCCACTGCTTCCTTCCATGCTCCTTCATAACATCGAAGTTTATCATGTTTCTTGGCATCAACACTGTCAAGGCTGATTCCAACCCCCATCGTTCCTACTTCCTTAAGTTTTTTTGCTACATCTGCTGTAATAAAGCTGCCATTTGTGCCAAATACCGGTCTTAAGCCTAATTGTTTAGCATGAGCTACTAGCTCAAAAATATCCTTCCTCATAAAAGGCTCTCCACCGCTGAATATCATGATTTTAAATCCTGCCTTGGCAATTTCTTCTAAAAGTGCCTTTCCTTCCTCCGTATTCAGCTCTTCCTCAGCCTTGGCTCCTGCATCTCTATAACAATGCTTACAGTACATATTACACTGATTGGTTGTATTCCAAGATATAATCATCTTCAACACCTCCTGTTATTTCTTCTTCCGTTAAATAGCAGGCAGGATCTGCCTCCCAGAAGTCTCCTGTTACAGCTTCTGCTCTTGCCCTAAAGTTGCCATTGCATACATTCAACCACTTACATCTACTGCACCGTCCTTTTAATAATGGCTTTCTGTCCTTTAGTCCTGCTAAGATTGGATGTGTGGTATCCCGCCATATTTCACTAAAAGCCTTCTCCTTTACATTTCCCAGTGTGTGGTTTTGAGTAAATTGATCAGGGTGTACATTGCCTAAACTATCTACATTTGCAAAGGCTATTCCAGATCGATTTCCTCCATTGATTTTCATCAGTTCATAAACTTCTTCAGCCCTTTTAGGGTCCCTCTCCCTTAGTTTCATGTATAAATAAATACCATCTGCATGATTATCCACCGTTAAAATCTCTTTATTTAATCCCCTAGCATGAAAATCTAAAGTCTTTTCCATAATTAAATCTAAGGCCCTTCTAGATTCTTCATGGGAAAGGTCCTCCTGGAGCATTTGATTTCCTCGACCACAATATACCAAATGGTAAAAACAGGCCCTATCAATTTTCAATTCTTCGATCAATCTAAAAATATCCCCTAGTTCTTTAAAATTGTGCTGGTTAATAGTAAAACGCAGTCCTACTCTTTGGCCTACGGCAACACAATTTTCTATTCCCCTTACAGCTGCATCAAAAGCACCTTTTTCCCCTCTGAAGCGATCATTGGTTTCCCTTAGCCCATCTAAACTAATTCCTACGTATCCCACACCAATATTTTTTAACTTCTCCGCTACTTTTCTAGTAATTAGGGTGCCGTTTGTTGAAACAGTTGGTCGAATATTTCTCTTCACTGCATGTTCTGCTAGCTTAAAAAAATCTTCTCTTATAAGGGGTTCTCCCCCCGAAAAAAGCAGTACTGGTACCTTGAATTTTCCTAAATCATCAATAAAATTGATACCTTCTTCATGATTTAATTCTCCTTCATACTTTTTACAATCTGAATCCATATAACAATGTACACATTTCAAGTTGCAGCTCCTTGTCATATTCCATGCAACAACTGGACCATGTCCTACATTTGTACCATCAGCAGTAGCTCGTGCCCCATGCCTATATCTCAAGGAATCTCCAAAATTATCTGTTCCTATTAAGAATTTCGTAATGCTAATCATTCTATCCATCCTCTCCCTAAAACAACTATGTTTTATAATATACGTTTTATACTTATTATATTATCCCTATTTTGGTGAATCTACGCTATTATTTTATATTTTTCCAGTAGAATTCCGTAAAAAGAAAAAGATATTACTGTTGTTCATCTCAAAGTAACATCTTTTCTTAGAATATATTTTTCCTCATTCCCGATACTTCATAGTATTAAGATAAGTTTACGCTTTCTTTATTGGATTCTTATAAGAACAGGGGATTTCTACCATGCATTTTCCACATACATCAGCCACCCCCATATTATTTAACAACTTATCATTATATAAACACATCTCATAACATTTATGTCTGTCAAAACCATCTATGCTTAAGGCATCATTGACACAATTTTTTACACATCTTTCACATATACCTTTAGCTTTATATAAGCAGAACTCTTCCTCACTTACTTCTGTAGCCTCTATTTTTAAATTGGTTACAACACTGCCAATCCTGCCACAGCAGCCTTTTTCGGTGATCAGCATGCGATTTATGCCAAATTTACCCAGTCCAGCTATATAAGCAACATGCCTATGGGACCATTCGCTGATTAACAGCTTTGGATCAAAATTATGCGTAGCAGGAAGAATCGTGGACTTGTAACCCCACGTTTCTATGACATCATGAAGATAACTATTTAAGTCAAAAATCAACTGATTGGTTTCTATATAGGCTCTTCCCCAGGCCTCTGAACTTTCTCTCCCATCGATGTTGCTTTTAACAACCGCCTCTTCAAAGGGAAGAAAATAAGCAATAACTGTCTCAGCATCCTGTAAAAAGTCTGTTGGTAATGCATGAGACGGCGTCACTACCTCTTTTAATTTATCAAACATAGGATTTTTTGCATCACCATAAGTAATTAGGGGTTCTTGCCAATTTGTTACCGTGGCTTTTTTGCTGGGGTATTCCTTGACAAAAGTTTTAATATGTCCTTCTATCTTTTCTCTCATTTCCTACCTCCTAAAGTTTTCTAGGCTTTCAGGTCTTTAGCTATGCCAATCTCTCCATTAGTTTAAAGGTATAACCTACTTCTTCAACCTCTTCCCGGGTCAAGATGATTCCTTCTGCAGGTCGAATATTTAGCTTCAATATCACAGCTTTTTGCCCTACCTGCTGCTGGAATTGTATCCGATTCATTTCAATCTTTACCCCCAATATTTCTGACATTAATTCAGCAGTTGCTTCATGCCCTATTGCAGATATATGTCCATATTCTTTAATTAATGCCTTAGCTTCATCTATAGAAATATCACTTACCTTATAAAGACCATTGGTGGTGGCCACTGTGCCATTAAACAAAGCTATGGGAAGCTTTTTAGATTCTGTCATGTTGTTTGTCATTTTTGTCCCCCTTACTTAAATAATAGTTCTATCAATTTTTCATTAGCGTTAACTTAAACCATAACTTGTTATCCTTCGTTATTCCAAGATCCTTCGCTGCCCTCAGGATGACAGTTCAAGAGAATTTTGGTAATAATTGTGTCAAGTTAACGCCTATGATCAATTTTTTACCATAATCCAATCATTCTTTTAAACCGCCAAGTGCTGGTATTCCGAAAAACACCATAGCGATTTAATTGCAATAGGTCATCACCGGGTCTAACTGAACCACTATTTACAGTAAAGGCCATTCTTATACCTAATGCTTCTAGAATCTGTAGGGTATCACTATTATAATGGCCATAGGGATAGGCAAAATAAGAACTTTTCGTTAATTCTATATTAATCATTAAGTCCTCCACCACTTCTTCTATCGACTTTGTAACTAGATAGCCCTTTTCTTCTTCTAGTCGATGTAGATCATGAGTATGATTATCATAGGTAAATACATCAAGGGTATTGACCATATCCCTCCAACCAATATATTGTAAAATAGTAGGATCAAACGCCTCTGATTCCTCTGCAATCTCATGGGTAATGGCAAAAATACTAGCTTTAAATCCATATTCCTTTAAAATAGGATAGGCATATTCAATATTGCTTAAATAACCATCGTCAAAGGTGATAGCTACTGTTTTCTTAGGCAAATCTAAATTCCCTGATAAAAACCCTTCTAACTCATATAGGGTGATGGTATGATATCCACTTTGATGAAGAATTTCCATCTGTTTTTCAAAATTTTCTACGGTTACAACTGTATTATTATCTTTAAAGGCTTCTTCCTTTTCTGGCAGTAGGTGATGATACATCAGCACAGGGATTTTTTTTGCTTTCTCCCTTTCCTTTAGGTCAAATTTTCTTATTTCTTGTTTGCGATTTTCTTCTATATACATCTGTTGGTAAAAGCCTGCTGTTTCAATTACGTCTCTTTCCTTTGTCTGTAAAATAATTTCATCTAATCCCGTTAACTTCTTTATGTCAGGAGAGTTTCTATCTATTATTGCTCCTCCATGATAACCTCTTAAAAAACGATGATTAAGGCTCTCCAACAATGTTAAAGGTCTAAAAACAAATCCTAATGTTAAGCAAGCTAACAAAACAACACTTGCCAAAATAACAGCAACAGATTTTCTCACCACTGATCCTCCTTACTTCTATTGATCTTAATAATAAAAGTTTCCTTCTACCTTTTAATTTGACATCTTTCTTAATAAACCCTTCATTTTTTCCTCAGTAAAATTTGTTAACTTACATTGTGCAATTATTTAATGTAGTAGTGAAAATTAAATATATATGCACATTTAGTTTCAAGTATTGACAACGCCAAAGCTCCTCCAATAAAAAAAATACTAAAGTTTGCACCCTGGCTAACACGCAAACATAACTTTGAAAATTGTGCAAGTCAAATTGTATGCATAACTTTAACTGTTAGGTTAGTCATCTATATATAGATAACCAACTACAAAGCTTAACAAAATGCAGACTGGATGCATTTGCAAGAAATGACTACAATGTTCAATTCATGTAAGTGGAAAATCCGTAAAGAAATTTGCATGTTTGAGCGGTAGCGAGTTTGCAAATTTTAGGATTTTTCACTGGAGTGAATTGCTAACATTGTTCATTTCTGAAACCGCAGGAAGGCGTATTTTGTTAAGGTATAAAATTGGTTATCTATATAGATGTGTGCCCCTAAATTTTAATATATTAAGGGCTACATTTGCAACCCCCAGTTTTAGGGGGAAACCGTAGACCATATATATCAAAATTTAACTTTAGAAGCACATATCTATACTAGATAAAATTACTAAAAAGGACAGAGATCAATCATAGACTTCCCCTGTCCTTTTTTTATAGCTATCTTTCTTTACATTTAAATATTTTACTATCTTTCTTAATTTTATAGAAAAAGTCACTTCCTTCATTACATAAAATCCCTTCACTTTTCCCTAAAACCAAGACACCTCCTCTATCCAAGGAATAATATAAAATCTTTAGGACCTTTTTTTGTAAATCATTTTGCATATAAATTAGTACATTTCTACAAAGGATCAATTGGAATTCATTTAACATACCACTTCCAACCAAGCTATGATGAAAAAACAAAATACTCTTTTTAAGTCTTTCATCTATCTCCATATAATCTTGTCGCAATTTAACATAATCAGCGAAAGTTTTGTTACCCCTTGTTTTTTTATAATTTTCCATAGCTTTTTCAAAGACATGTATAGGATAAAGGCCGTTTTTGGCTTCTTCGATAACATAAGGATTGATATCTGTAGCATATATTTGTGCTTTGTCTAACATCGCCAACTCATCTAATATAATAGCTAAAGAATAGGGCTCCTGTCCAGTGGAACAACCGGCACACCATATTTTAATATAGGCGAATCTGTTTAAATAAGGTAGTATCTCTTCTCGTATTGTTTGAAAAACTTCAGGATCTCTAAAAAACTCTGTAGTGTTAATAGAGAAGGTAATAAACAATTCTTCAAACAAATCTTCATTAGTTAGTACCATCTCTTTAAACCGCCGAAAATCTTTTATATTTTCTTTGATCATACATATTTTCACTCTTCTTATAATGCTCTGTATTTGGTATTTTGTAAAATCGTATCCATATTGCAAATGTACTTCCTTTAAAAAGATGGCTATTTCTTCTTCTATCAAAGGTTTTATTTCTTCCAGCTTACGTCCTATTGTTTCAGGACTATCTATAAATTTCCTAGCAATATAGTGACAGTATATTCCTAGCTTATACAAATA
This sequence comes from Clostridium aceticum, assembly GCF_001042715.1. Classification (NCBI taxonomy): domain Bacteria; kingdom Bacillati; phylum Bacillota; class Clostridia; order Peptostreptococcales; family Natronincolaceae; genus Andreesenella; species Andreesenella acetica. The sequence goes on from NZ_CP009687.1 coordinate 3,562,226, forward strand.
GGAGTATAGATAGGACTTTAACACATAAATCTTACAACAATTTTTTTTTTGAAAATCATACAACTCTTTTATAATATCTTTTGGAAGCATATTGGCATCAAAGAAGGTAATGTGCACTTTTTCTTGCTTGCCTTTGATAAGTTCTAGAAGTTTCATTATTTCTTCCTTTACAGCTAATTCTCCCACGATAACGATTTGCTTGATTTCTTCTGCATCATAATAAATATTTATACTCATGGAGGCTTCCCCTTTGCTATTACTTGTTGATCCAAGCCTTCACCAACTGAATCAAGGTTTCATAATTCACAGGCTTGGAGATATAATCATTTGCTCCTACTTCTATACATTTCTCCCGGTCTCCTTTCAAGGACTTTGCAGTAATAGCAATAATAGGAATATCTTTTAACACTTCATCCTGACGAATTGCTTCGATAGTCTGAAAACCATCCATATTAGGCATCATAATATCCATCAAAACCAAGTCTACTTTTTCTTCCTTTAGTTTTTCTAGTGCAGCTTCCCCATCATATGCCTCTAGTATCTCTCCCCCATAATCTTCAAGAGCCGCTGCTAAAACAAAGATATTTTTCGGATCATCATCTACAATCATAATTTTTTTTCCCTGTAGATGAAGGCTATGATCCTTATTTGTCTTAGGTGTTAAATAATGACCTTCTTTCTCTTTTCCCCCAAAGGCAGTAAGTTTTGAAAGAACCCCTACAATATCTTCTTCACTTAATGGCTTTTCCTGATAGCCGATTGCTCCCATTTGTTCTGCTTTATCGTGTTTTTTCCAAGAAGAAATAATATGTACAGGGATGCCTTTTAACTCTGAGGTGCTTTTTAACTCCCTCAACACCTCCATACCGCTCATATCTGGCAGTACCAAGTCTAAAATAATACCCTCTATCGTATATTCCTTTGCATAGATAAGCCCCTCTTCACCATTTGTGGCTACCAAAGTTCTAAAACCCTTTTTTTCTATAACAGTTTTTATATAATTAGCAAAATTCTCATCATCTTCGATCACTAAAATCCTTTTATCATGCTCTTTAGAAAGAGCTATTTCATCAACAACCGTCTCATTTCCTTCAATGACTTCTTCTTGTCTATAGTGCGATGTTTTTTTCTCCTTTGTCAAAAGCGTATCCTTTAAATATAAAGAAAATATACTGCCTTCTCCCACACTACTGCTTACTTTTATTTCCCCTCCTATAAGCTCTGCTAATTTTTGCGAGATAGAAAGTCCTAGCCCAGTTCCTCCAAATTTTCTAGATATAGACCCATCCTCCTGTTGAAAAGCTTCAAAAACCTTAGAGAAGTTCTTAGAAGCAATACCTATACCTGTATCAGTTACTGAAAAAACAACGCCACCTTCCTCATCACCTATTATCCGTAAATTAACTTCACCTTTTTCCGTGAACTTTGCAGCATTTGATATAAAGTTTCGTAAAATTTGAGATATCTTTTCCCGATCACCAATAAGCATTTGATCTACATGGTCCTCTATGATAAATTGAAGCTTTTTTTCTGCCAATATTCCTTCAAACAACTTCTTAAGCTCCTTAGTTAACTCCTTAGAGTGAAAGGTCCTCCTACAAATATCCACTTTACCTGCTTCAATTTTAGATAAGTCTAAAATATCGTTAATAAGTCGCAACAGTTCTTGTCCAGAATGATAAATCACCTCCACCCTTTCCAAAATTTTACTATCATGACTTGCTTCATTTTTCATCAGAAGTCTTGATAATAAGATAATTGAATTTAGAGGTGTACGAAGTTCATGAGACATATTTGCTAAAAATTCTGTTTTATACTTACTAGCCTCTTCTAACGCTTTAGAATGTTTTAATAACATTTCTTGAGATTTTTGCAGCTCCTGATTTCTTCTATTTAAGATGGTTGATTTCTGCTCTAGTAGTTGTTGATGCTCTTCTAACTGTATATTCGTTTGTTGAAGCTCCTCACTTTGCTGTTGTAGTAGCTGCTGTTGTTCCTCCAACTCAGCATTGGTTTGTTGCAATTCCGCTGTTTGCTGATGCATAGTGCATTGTTGCTCCTCTAATACAGCATTGGCCTTTTGAAGTTCATAGGCTGTGTTCTTAGCCTCCCTTTGTGCCTCCTCTGAAAGCTGTAGCAAATCCTTAACCTTCTGACTTTGTGCCAGTGAGTAAAGATTTGTAGCAATCATTACACCTGCTTTTTTTAAAAACTCCTCCTTTAAAGGATCGAAGGGTTTAAAAAAGGCCAGTTCCACAACACCATAAAGTTCACCTTGATAAATCAAAGGAAATGCATAAATACAAAGTGGTGATTCTACCATGATTCCCGTAGCTATATGCTCTTCTTTTCTATGAATATCCTTTAAAAGAATAGGTTTTCTTTCAAGGGCAACCTGTCCAACAATACTTTCCCCCAGTTGATATTGCTTACATCGTTTTTCTTTTTCCGTAAATGCATAAAAAACTTCTGGATAAAGAGACTTTTTCAAATCATCGTATAGGTACAGAATTCCTTTACCTGCTTCTAGCCTTCGTGCTAAAAAGTTTAAGGCCTTCTGGGTCAATACGTCCAAATCTGTAATGCCTGACATCTCTCGAGTTAATGAATTTTGACTATCCTTCACCCAAAACTGATCCTTTAGTTTTTGGACAAGCATATTATAAAAGGTAGCTATATCTGTCATTTCATTCTGTCCCTGCAATTGTACCTTGGTTAATCTCCCTGTAGCGATACTATGTTCCATAGATGTTTTTAACATATCGATAGGCTTAATAATACTTCTAATAATCAGTATGAAGAATATTAATAAAAACCCTCCTAAAACTATCATCAATAGAATAAGCATATACCGTAAATATTTCTCAACTTCAAGAGCCTCTTCAATGAAAGTGCTGGCCAAATCCTGTGCATTATTATCAATAAATATCAGGTTTTTTTCTATTTCAGATACATACTGCTGGTTATGTTCTTGTACAATCCCTAGAGCTTCATCCAAATTCTGCCTCGAGGTGAAATCCATTATTTTTTCATATTCTCGCTGCCAACTTGAAAAAGTTTTCTTAATCTCTTCCAAAAGGATGCGGTTTTCTTCTTCTCTAGACTGTTGTGTTATTTTTTCTAAACTGTCGAATATTTTTATTTCCAGTGTTCTTATGTTTTCTACCGCTTCGTCAAATTCTTCCTGATTCTTCGATAATATCATGTTTTTCAATAACTTTTGTATTTTTATGAAGTCTACTCGTGCCTCAATAGCTGCATTAGAGACCTTTAATGGATCTTCATAAATACTTTGTGTTACATCACTCAAACGATGGATTTGTAGAATAGTGAAGATCCCAAACCCTAGGAATACTGCTATACAGATAACAAAAGTAAATATTAGTCTATTTCTGATATTAAAACGGTTTAGCTCCATCATTTTTTTCATTCCTCTCTAAAACCTTCTTTATGAAGTTAAATCCAAAGAATAAATATCAGAAAATTCTACTTGGATTTTATCAATGACACCTTTTGAAGATTCATATCCCAATACTTTTTCTTCTGTATTTTTTCCGCCTTCTAGTTGTACTGGTAATTGGATGGTAAATTTACTTCCTTTTTTGTACAGGCTCTCAACATAAATTCTTCCTCCCTGCATTGCTACTAGAGATTTTACAAGACTTAGACCTATTCCGCTGCCTTCTTGCCTTCTCGTCAATAATTCATCCGTTTGTTTAAATCTTTCAAAGATAAGTTCAAGCTGGTCTTCTGGAATACCTGATCCTGTATCCTCTACAGAGATTTCTATCCTTTCCTCTAAGCTTTTTAATGAAACACTAATCCTACCACCTGTAGGAGTAAACTTAATAGCATTGGATAAAAGATTTAGTAAAATACGTTCCATGGCATCTAAATCACATTGAATAATTTTTTCCTCTACATCTGTATCAAAGCTTAGGAGAATCCCCTTGTTCTCTATGTAATCCGCCACTGAAAGTGTAATCACTTTTACAATTTCAACAATATTGCATTTATTTTTGAAAACTTCAAAATCTCCTGAATCGATTTTTGTAATATCAATTAAGTTATTTACCAATCTCAACAGACGATAACAGTTTTGTAATTGCATATCAATTTTCTTTTTAACTTTTTTCCTATCTAAGGCCTCATCCTTTTCAAGGTATAGCCTTAACATTTGAATTGTGCCCATGATAATATTCAAGGGGGTTTTAAATTCATGTGAAACATTGGCTAAGAAGGCGGTTTTTGTCTGATTTGCTATTTCAGCATCCTCCTTTGCCTTCCTTAGTTCTTTAGTCTGTTCATTTACCTTTTCCTCTAGGATCATATTCATGCTTCTTTCTTTTTCTATCAACTTCAGGTACACATTGATTCTATTGACCAGTTGATATTCATCAATAGGCTTTGTTAAGTAATCAACCCCGCCAACCTCAAAACCTCTTTTTCTACACTCCTCCCCAATATAAGAGGCAGTTAGAAATACAATAGGAATATCTTTGGTTCTTTTTCTCTGTTTTATTAAGGAGGCTATTTCGAATCCATCCATTTCCTCCATTTGAATATCTAAAATAATTAAATCTACATGATTTCTCGATAGCTCTTGAAGAGCTTTCACACCACAACTTGCTTCAATTACTGTAGCATCTATATATTCTTCAATAAGACTTCTTAACGTAAATAAATTGTTTTCATTATCATCAACAATGAGAATGGTATATGAAGCACATTTTTTCATTTGCTCACTTCCTTCTTCTATGATGTTGCACTCTACTTATCTTGCCTACCAATATATTTAAGATCTGGCTAGTTGTCTTCGATTTATATTTATAATTTTGTTGCGTAGTGTCTTACCTTAAGTTATTTTCTACAAGGCTCGTCCAAATCCTTCCAAATATGATAAAAAAAGCGATATTTATTTAAGTTTATCCAACCTTTTCTGTAATTCCTCAATCTCTCTTTGAATTTTACAGCGTTCTTCTTCTCTTTCTTCTATAAATTCTTGGGTTTCCCCTAGTGCTTGCAACGTATCCCCAAATACCGATATCCATGCACCAAGAATAGCTAGTTTATCAGGACTGGTGGTTTTAGAAGTAAAAATAGATAATACCGCGATCACTAAAGGTAAACTTGCTACATTTTTAGAATCTAACCATCCCATCATCCTTCTCCCCTTTCCCTTAATATATTATGTAGTACAAATTTAAATGGTGCATAGCCATATGGCATATACTATAATATAGCTATCAGCAGCATTAACTTAACCTATAATCTGTCATCCTGAAGGGAGCAAGGCGGAGTCGTTACTCCAAGATCCTTCGCTACCCTCAGGATGACATTTAGAGAGAATTCTCGTAATAATTGTATTAAGTTAGCACCTATGAGCATTAACTTAAATCATAGTTTGTCATCCTGAGGGAAGTAAAGCGGAGTCGAAGGATCTTAGCATTATCAAAGTGACAGTTTGAGAGAATTTTGGTAATAACTGTATTAGGTTAACGCCTATGATATAGTTATAAGGAGGTACATAATGAAACTTAAAAAGAAAATAGCACTTCTTTCTTTGTCAATTACCATATTATCCGTCATGATTTCTGGCCTGTTGATTATGCGGACGATGGAAGAAAGTCTTGAAGATGAAATGTCTACAAATGTACTAAATATTAGTAGAGCAGTAGCAAAAATTCCTGACATCATTAGAGCCTTTGAAGCAGAGGACCCCGCCTTAGTTATTCAGCCTATCGTAGAATCTATTCGTGCAGCTACAGAGGACGTTGAATTTATCGTTGTCACTGACTTAGAGGGGATTCGTTACTCTCATCCTAATCCTGCCAGAATAGGTGCTCGTTTTGTAGGCGGGGATGAAGCTGCTGCTCTGCTGGAAGGAAAAGAATATGTTTCTACTGCTGAAGGTACTTTAGGTTTATCTACTAGGGGCTTTACACCTATTTACAACTTTAATCATGAAAGAATTGGTATGGTATCTGTAGGCATATTAAACGATCATATTTTTCAAACAAAGACTCAGTTTAAAAAAGAAATTTATTTCTCTACTTTCCTAGGAATTCTTATTGGACTCATAGGAGCTGTTTTACTAGGGGACAATATCAAAAGAACTCTTATGGGATTAGAGCCTAAAGAAATTGCAGGCTTATTCAGAGAGAGAAGTTCTATATTAGAAGCCATAAAAGAAGGCATCATTGCTATTAATGAAGATGCTAGGATTACCTTGATGAATACAGCTGCTAAAGATATTCTCAACTTTACTGAAAAAGATATTATAGGAAGACCTATTGAAGAAGTTTTACCCAATACAGATATGGTCAAAGTACTGCACTCGGGAGTTGCTGTCTCTAATGAAGAAAAGAAGATTTGTGGCACAAACATTATGATAAACACCTTACCTGTGCTTCATCAGGAAAAGACCATCGGTGTTATCGCTAGTTTTCGGGATAAAAGTGAAGTAACAGCTTTAGCAGAAGAGTTAACGGGCTTTAAGATGTTGGTGGATTCTTTAAGAGCCACTACCCATGAGTTTATGAATAAACTTCATGTTATCTTAGGATTTCTCCAATTAAAAGATTATTCCTCGGCAGAAAAATTTATTCTCGACATTACTGCCCATCATCAAGAGGTCATCAGTTTTATTATAAAAAATATACAAGATACCAGTATCGCTGCCCTTTTACTTGGTAAGTACAGTGCTGCAAAAGAATCGGCAATACAAATGAATATTCATCCCTCAAGCAACTTAACGAAAATGCCTTCTAGTATCCCCAGTAGTCTTATGATTACAATTATAGGAAATCTTTTAGAAAATGCCTTTGATGCTGTACAATATATAGAAGATAAAAAAGTCATAGACTTTCTCCTGCTTGAAAAAGAAGAAGAAATTATTATAAGTGTTAAAGATAATGGCATAGGTATTGATTTATCCCATCAGCCCTTTATTTTTCAAAAAGGTTTCACAACTAAAAGTGATGGTAGAGGCATTGGTCTTCATTTAGTAAAACAAAGTATAGACAATTTAGGCGGCAGTATCCAAGTAAAATCTAAAACATTTAGCGGGACACAGTTTTTAATAAAAATTCCTAAAGCATTGAGGTGAATCCATGTTAAAAGTTTTGATTGTAGATGACGACCCAATGGTTGCAGACATTAATAAAAAGTTTGTTGAAACAGTAAGAGACTTCCAAGTAGTAGGCACAGCCTCCAATGGGGAAATAGCCTTGCAGCTCATCAAGTCATTAAACCCTCATTTAGTTATTTTAGATATTTATATGCCTAAAATAAATGGTTTAGCATTACTGAGATCTATTAGAAAAGAAGGTATAAGTGTAGATGTGATTTTAGTCACTGCTGCAAAAGACACCCCTAGCATAGAAGAAGCCTTCCAATGGGGTATTGTGGATTATTTAGTAAAACCCTTTGAATTACATCGATTTAAAGCGGCTTTAGAGGGCTATAAAAATAGAAAGTTCAATTTTATCAAAAAGGAAGAAATCAACCAAGAAGATATCGATAAACTAATTTGGGGTAAGAAAGAAACACTAGCTTCTTCTTATGATAAAGGCATTCAAGAAAAAACTATGGAAAAAATCAAAAGCTACATGGCAGGAGAGACAACAGCCAAATCAGCACAGGAAGTTGCTGACGCCTTAGGACTAACCCGTGTTACCGTCAGAAGGTATTTAGAATATTTAACAGAGATAGGGGAAGCAGAGGTAGAGGTCCTTTATGGCACTGTTGGCCGCCCTCAGCATTTGTATATTTATAAAAAGTAACAATATTTTGTTTATCACTATTATAGATATATAACCTAATAATTTAAGCTATGGATGTAACTTGACTTGTGCAATTTTTTTAGCTATGTTTGAACGGTAGTGAGTTTTCAAATTTTAGGATTTTTTATTGGAGGGAGCTTTAGTGTTGTCAATACTTAAAATTAAGTGAGCGTATATGTTTAATTTTCATTACTACATTAAGTAATTGCACAACTCAAATATTTCGTTATTTATAGGCACACCTTAAGTTTCCAACTTGGGTATCTATCAAATAAACAATATGAACAAAATTAACAAAATTAACAAAACGTTAACATCCCTTCTTAAGTGTGATAATATTAATTTCGTTAATTAATACACAAACAAGGAGGTTGTTTTATGAAAAAGTCATTTAAAGTTATTTCCCTTGCTCTCGTATTGACACTTATTTTAACTGCTCTTATTGGTTGTTCAAGTCAAGAAGTAAGTGAGCCTGCTTCAGATACTGCTGAAAATAAGTCAACAGATATCGTTGTTATCGGTTCTGGTGGTGCTGGGCTATCTGCTGCTATTGAAGCAAATGATGCTGGCAAAGAAGTTATTGTTGTGGAAAAAATGCCTATGGTGGGTGGTAATACCCTTAGAGCTACTGGTGGTTTAAATGCAGCTGGTACTTCTTCACAAGCTGCCATAGGAATAGAAGATAGTGTGGCATCTCATTATGAAGATACAATGAAGGGTGGTTATGAAAAAAACGATCCTGAATTGGTAGAAGCATTGACAAGTCAAGCTGCTGAAGCTGTTGAATGGTTGATTGAACTAGGTGCAGATTTAAGTGACGTTGGAAGAATGGCTGGAGCAAGTCAAAACAGATCCCACCGACCTACTGGTGGTGCTCCTGTAGGTGCTCATCTTGTTCAAGTATTGAAAGAAGCTGCTGAAGAAAAAGGTATCGAAATCTTAACCGAAACAACAGCTTTAGAAATTCTAACTGAAGATGGAGAAATCAAAGGAATTATTGCTAAAGATAAAAATAACAATGAGTTTACTATAGAAGCAACCGCTGTCATTGTAGCAACTGGTGGTTTTGGCTCTAATACTACAATGATTACAGAGTATGATGCAGCTTTAGATGGTTTTGGTACAACCAACCACCCTGGTGCTACTGGTGATGGTATTTCTATGGCTGTAGCTGTTGGTGCTGACCTTGTAGATATGGTTGAAATCCAAACACATCCTACAGTAGTTCCAGACAATGGTTATATGATTACCGAAGCCGTAAGAGGTAATGGTGCTATCTTAATCAACAGAGATGGTCAACGTTTTGTGAATGAACTAGGAACAAGAGATGTAGTTTCAGAGGCTACATTAGAGCAAGAAGAACAAACTGCCTTCTTATTCTTTGACGAAGGTATCAGAGAGAGTCTAAGTGCAATTGAAGGATATATCCGTCAAGGATTTACTACTGAAGCTGATAGTATTGAGGAACTAGCAGAAGCTTTAGGAATAGATGCTGAGAACTTAACAGCTACCGTTGAAGCTTACAACGGTTATGTAGCTGCAGGTGACGATCAAGATTTCGGCAGAGATGATATGCCAAGATCTCTTGAAAACAGTAAATTCTATGCAATCGAAGTAGGTCCTGCTGTTCATCACACTATGGGTGGTTTAAGAATCAATGCCCTAGGACAAGTATTAGATAACGAAGGTACACCAATCTCTGGTTTATATGCTGCAGGTGAAGTAACTGGTGGTGTTCACGGTGGTAATAGACTAGGTGGAAATGCTTTAGCAGATTTAATCGTATTTGGTAGATTAGCTGGTAAGTCTGCTGGTTCAGATTTATAATAAATTCATTGAAAGACCTATAGAGATCCCCCTCTCTATAGGTCTTTCTTTGTTTCAAATACACACCAACTTTTCTTGACTTTTTCCTTATATTGGTATAGATTTTAAATATATATTATTTGATGTTTTTAAGTTTTCACTAATTTTAAGAGGAGGTATTTTTTTTGAAAAAAATTGCTGTACTTATTACGATGATTGCCATTGTTTTTACTCAATCATTCACGGTCTTTGCTGAAGCTACTACTGCACCTACGCAACAAAGTATTCAGGAGTTGGTTAGAAATGTTGTTGAAGAAATGATTGAACAGGAAAATGAAGATTTTCGAATCGCAAAACTCATTGATGAAATCAACCAATCTGTAGTGGCGGTTATAGGCAGAAATAAAACCTACAGACAACAAGATTACATATATTCAAAAATGCCAAATAACCTACAACATGGATCCGGTGTGATTGTCTCCTCCAACGGACAGATTATTACCAACAATCATGTAGTAAAAGATATGGAGGAAATTTACGTTGTCATGTACGATGGTAACGCCTATAGGGCGCAGCTTTTATATAGTGATGATGAGATTGATTTAGCTCTGATTAAAATTAATAAAGATAATTTGAAGCCTGTGGAACTAGAGAGTGTTGATAATGTTAAGGTTGGCAATACAGTTATTGCTATAGGAACTCCCCTCTATTTTAGTTATAGAAACAGTGCCAGCAGGGGTATCATCAGCGGTTTAAATCGTCCCGTAGATCAGACCTATACCTATCTACAAACAGATGCTTCTATCAACCCTGGCAATAGTGGCGGTCCTTTAATAAACATGGAGGGAAGGCTTGTGGGTATCAACACTTTAGGTTATATGTATTATTCAGGTATGAACTTTGCTATTCCTGTGGAAAATGTTTCCTATTTTTTAGAGCATTATAAGCAGTTTGGTAGAATAAAAAGATGCTATACCGGCATACAATTTGAAGAAAACTGGGCGGCAATGTTAGGAATCCCAACAACCCAAGGTCTTAGGGTTGTTACCCTGAGAAATGATGCGGTGGTATCCTCTAGTGAGATACAGGAGGGGGATATGCTGGAGGCTATTGATGGTATAAGAACCTCTTCCATCGCTGCCTACAACGAGATACTGAAAAAACATCTGCCGGGGGATGAAGTGACACTGACTTTCTCTAGGGAAGATAAATCTTTTGATATCAAAGTCATCTTAAAGGAACGTCCTTAAGATAATATTATAGGAATGGAGTTGAAATCATTGAAATATAAAAAGTGTACTATAGTTCTAGTCCTTTGTTTATCTATTTTTATAGCATCAATCCCTTCTTTTGCATATGCCCTTGAAGATGGGGTCATCGACTTATATGAAGTCTTTTCTAATACAAAAGATCGAATGAAGACAGAAGTAGGAAGCCGTATTTTTAAATGGTCTATGCATTTGCCAGATGATGCAGTTGTATATAAGTCTGATAGAGTAAACTATTTCAATATGTCTACCGATAGTTATAAGTCTCAGGTTTCTTTAGAAGTCATCAAAAATGAACAAAAATATAGCCTAGAAGATATCTTATATAGTAAACAAATGAATACCAATGATTTTAATTACTATTGGTATTACTCCCAAAAAGAATTTACATTTAATATCCAACAGGATGATCATGGAGAAAAGCATATTCGTATTATAAAAATGGACCCCTACTATGACTACTACCTAGTAGATGCTGCCGCAGAAGAATTTAGTTCCTATATTGAAAATCGCATTTATATTAAGAATGACTACATATATAACCTGGAAATAAGAATGGAAGGAAGATATTATCGAGAGAACCCAGAGATGTTTAGCAAATTAGCCTCTTCTTTTATACTGGATTATGATGAAAACAATCCTTATATTAAGGAATTATCAGACTCCGTCAGTGAGCCTAGATTATACGAAAATACCAGCTATGGTTGGGAAATCACTGTGAATCCTTACTGGAAAGAAGAAGGAATTTCCAATGCAAGAGTACAGCAATTTACTGCTGTCTATAGCCACGAAGAGATTTATGGAAATGAAAAAAATGAAGAAGCACAAGAATCCCAAACACTCCTAGATCATTATCTACCCTTTAGAGAGGGGATTTCTGTAAGTTTAGTAAGTTCTGCAGCAGCTAACGAAACTGCTGAAATATGGGGACGTCAAGAAATAGAGCAACTCCAACAAAACTATAATGACAAAGTCTATGAAATACTATTAACAGAAAAAGTTACCTTGGGGGATGTGGAAGGTTATCGTGTAAAGGTGAAGTATAGTACCGCCCCACAAAATCCTTATATAGTAGATACATTATATGTTATAGGAAAAGGCTATAAATACCGTGTCGTTGCTAGTATCTCTGATAACAAGTATAAGGAACCCAAAACCAAGGAAGCTTTTGAAAGTATGCTGAAGTCCTTTAAACTTACAAATCAGCACAGTAAGTATTTAGGTAAAATCCTAGATCCTACTGATCTTATTAACTGGAATGCTTCAAAGGAAATAAAAACAAAGAAATATAATTTTAAAGCCACCTTAACGAGAAAGTGGCATACCTACGATAATTTTTATAGCGGTAATTATTATGGCTACTATGATTATTACGATAAATACTATTACGGTCACATAAGCAATCAAGAAAGTGTTAATGCCTACCAAACTGGCAACAATCTGAACTTGATGATGATGGCGGGTTTTGATACCAGAGGTATTGAGGACAGTATTCATGATTACGTAAAAAATCTATTGGACCGAGATGAAGTCCGTATAGGGTTGGCTTCAGTTGATGTGTCCTCTACAGCAGTAGAATCAGTAAAACTTTATAGAATTATAACGGAGTATGATCTTGCTGGGATGAATGAATTTGCTGAAAATAATGCAACGAAATCTTATGATTACAATCAATTAAACAATCAATACACCTATATGATAAAAGTTGGAAATGACTTATACACACAAACGGTGTCCATACCTTTGGCAAATACTACAGCCTATACAAAAGCTGAGATGGAAAAAGTTTGGAAGAATACACAAATTAATGGCATCAACTATAGCCCAAAGATTAAAAACTGGCATCAACATAAACTCAGTGAATTCCAAGATAAATAGTTAAGCATAGGGGAGAAAAATTCTCCCCTATTTTTATTGTCCAATCATTAGCATTAACTTAATCCATAGTTTGTCATCCTCAAGAAGTCACCTTCTATTTTGTATAAATCAGCAGTGTTTAGACAATAATGATAACTAGTGTCTTGAACTGTGCAATAACTAAGCCTTTCACTGAAACAACTAGAAAAATTGCATAAGTTGAAGGAATATAATGAATTTCCAAGGAGGAGTTTTATCATGGCGGTACAAAATGCAATGACAGCAGACTTTTTAAGATCTGCCTATGGTGGAGAAAGTATGGCGCATATGCGTTACCTTATTTGGGCTGATGTAGCAGATAAGGAAAAGATGCCTAATATAGGTAGACTCTTTAGGGCTATTGCCTATGCTGAATATGCTCATGCTGATAATCATTTTAGAGAACTAAAGGAACAGAAGGGTGACTTCACCGTACCTGCAGGTGCTATCTTCGGTATAGGAAATACTGTAGAAAATCTTCAAGGCGGTATTGATGGAGAACTTCATGAAATAGAGCAAATGTACCCTGTTTACTTAGAAACTGCCCGTTTTCAAAATGAAAAGGGAGCAGAAAGGGCCTTCCATTACGCTTTAGAAGCAGAAAAAGTACATGCTACTCTTTTCAAGGCTGCACAGGATGTAGCTCGTCAAGGAAAAGACATGGATATAAATGATGTACATGTTTGTAATGTATGCGGTCATACAACTACCGATGGCTTACCTGACCAATGCCCTATATGTGGTGCTAAAAAAGAAGCTTATAAAATATTTGCAGCTTAAATCTATAAAAGTCAGCCTCTTCATTAGAAATAGGCTGACTTAATTTTTTTCCCTAAGAATACTCTACCCTCTAAAGGTTTTAATTCAATTTCTATACTGTTTTCTATATAGATCTCTTCATGATGGTGAAACATATCCTTCAATTGAAGAGTTTTTACTTTGTCCCTTGTGTCTATAAGGATTTTGTGGTTTTCCTTCTCACTTCTATTAAAGAAAATTAAAGCCTGATGATGATGATTTTCTCTTATAAAACCATAAACCCCTTCATGATTATATAGAGGCAGCCATTCGCCACTTTTAAAAACATCATTTTTATTGCGAAGTGAAATAACCTTTTTATACCATTGTAATAAATCTTTATCTTCTTCACCCCATGGATAGGTCCTTCTGTTCAGTGGGTCCTCTAAACCCTCCATACCAACTTCATCACCATAATAAATAGAAGGAACACCTGGAAAGGTCATTTGAAATAAAGCCAGAAGTTTTAACCTTTTTACAGCTAGCCTTCTTTCTTCTTCATTGAGTTTTTGTTTTTCTTTTTCTCTTTGGGTAATATGATTCTCTACATAGGGTTTCCCCAATAAGGTTAAAATTCTTGGCACATCATGACTGCCAATCAAGTTCATCATACTATAAAAATATTCCTTAGGATAATTTTCATAAAGCGTCATCAGCCTTTTATTTAGATCTTCTGCTGAAATTTTCTCTGTAAAGAAATCCAATACTGCTTCTCTAAAGGGATAGTTCATCACAGAATCTAGCTCTTCCCCTAGTAGGTATTCCCTTTTTTCTCCGTAGCTTATTTTATTAGAAGCGTCCTCCCACACCTCCCCAATCAAGATGGCATCTTGATCTGCTTCCTTCAAGGTCTTTTTAAATACTTTAATAAAGGCATCTGGAAGTTCATCTGCCACGTCCAATCGCCAGCCTTTAGCTCCTAAGTCTATCCAATATCTTAAAACACTATCTTCTGCTTCTATAATAAAGTTTCTATAGGGGGCTTCCATCTCGTTGACATTAGGCATATTGGTAATTCCCCACCAACAATCATATTTATCAGGAAATTCATGAAATCGGTACCATGAATAATAAGGAGATGCCTCACCTTGATAAGCACCTAAAGTAGGATAGTTACCTTCTTTATTAAAATAAATGCTATCACTGCCTGTATGACTAAATACACCGTCTAGTATAACAACGATCCCTAAAGCTTCTGCTGCTGAACACAATTTCTCAAATATCTTATTATTTCCCAATAAAGGATCGATGGTTTTATAGTCAGAGACATCATAGCGATGATTGCTGGGGGACTTAAAAATAGGATTCAAGTAAATCGTACTAATACCCAATTCCTTCAAATAAGTCAGCTTTCTCATAATGCCCAATAGATTCCCGCCAAAAAAATCCCATCTCGCTATTTCATTACTGCCGCCGTCCCTAATATACATAGGGGTATCCCTCCAACTACTATAGATAAAAGAATCTTTCTTTATTTCTAATAGCTGACCTTCTTCTCTATAAAACCGATCAGGAAAAATCTGGTAAATAATCCCTTCCTTAAACCACTGGGGCACAGAAACATCTTCTTTATGAACAGTGATTTGATACTTAGGAGGCTCCTCCTCCTTCAATAGACCTTCACCTCCAAAACCACCTTCATTATTACCATAATAATAATTCTTTGAAGCTGTCTCTATAACAAAGCAATAATATAACAGACACGGAAATGAAGGCGTTCTGACCTTTATCTGATATATTTTCTTCCCTTCTATCTCTTGATAAAAATCCATAGGCACTATCTCTTCACCTATTTTAGTGTTAAAAAGTTTTATATAAACTCCCCTAACTGTCTCTTTATTACTCACCCTTAATCTAATATTTACCTCTTGATTACAAGCAACAGCCCCAAAGGGGCTGCGATAAAAATTTTCATGGGAATTATGGAAGGCTTCAAGTGGCTTCATAACATCACCTGCTTTTTTATTTTAAAAATCATGCTTTTTCAGTCTCCAAATCTTTTCATTGTATTCCTCTATAGTTCTATCACTAGAAAAATATCCTGCATTAGCAATATTAATAATAGACTTTTCCCACCAGCTTTCAGGTTTTTTATAAATTCCCTCAGCTTTTTTATTAACGGCACAATAGGATTCAAAGTCCTTTAGAATAAAATATGGGTCTGCCGCCCCCCCGTAACCATAAAGTAGATCTTGATAAATCTCTCTAAAAATATCTGGATGCTCTGGTTCTATAAAACCATTAATAAGCTGGTCGATCACCCGTTTTAGACCATGATTTTTTTGATATATTTCATAAGGTTGATAGTTCTTTTCTTTTCGCTCTTTTTCAAGTTCTTCTGCTGTAGCTCCAAAAATAAAAATATTTTCAGATCCCACCTGCTGATGCATTTCGATGTTTGCTCCATCTAGGGTTCCTACTGTCAGTGTACCATTTAACATAAATTTCATATTACCTGTTCCGGAGGCCTCTTTGCCTGCTGTAGAAATCTGTTTACTTATATCCGAAGCAGGGATGATTTTTTCCGCCAAAGAAACCCTATAATTCTCTAAAAACACTAGCTTTAACTTATCACCAATACTTTTATCGTTATTGATTTTATCCGCTACTGAATGAATCAGCTTAATGATAAGTTTAGCCTTATGATATCCTGGTGCTGCCTTGGCAGCAAAAATGAAGGTCCTAGGGTACATATCATCCTTAGGATGATCCAACAATTGATTATAGAGATACATAATATGAAGTACATTTAACAATTGTCTTTTATATTCGTGTAACCGCTTCACCTGTGCATCAAAAATCGAGTGAGGATCTATTTTGATTTGTGTCTTATCTAAAACATATCTTGCCAGCTCTTCTTTATTTTTCTGTCTGATCTTACGAACTTCCTCTTGGAAGGCTATATCTCTGCATGATGCTTCTAGTTCCTTCAACTGGAAGGAGTCGGTAATCCATCCATCTCCAATCTTTTCAGTAATAGCCTCTGCTAAATTAGGATTTGCCCTTAGCAAAAACCTTCTATGGGTAACACCATTGGTGATATTTGTAAATTTTTCAGGGTAGATCTCGTAGTAATCTTTAAATATATCTTTTTTTAATATCTCGCTGTGGAGCTGTGCTACTCCATTGATAGAGAAAGAACCTACAATACATAACTTTGCCATATGAATTTCCCCATAGGATATAATCGCCATTTTACTAATTTTATCCCACTGGTAAGGATATCTTTCCCATAAATCTCTACAAAATCTTTCATTAATTTCATCAATGATATCATAAATTCTAGGCAAAAGCTGCTTGATTAGTTCTTCAGGCCATTTTTCTAACGCCTCTGGCAAAGTAGTATGATTGGTATAGGCAAAAGTTTGCCTTGTAATCTCCCAAGCCTCCTCCCAACCTAAGCCTTCTTGATCTATTAAAATCCTCATAAGTTCGGGAATAGCTAAAGTAGGGTGGGTATCATTAATATGAATTACCGTTTTTTTGTGTAGATCATGGATGTCATTTCCTATTTTTTTAAACTTTCTTACGATACTTTGCACACTAGCAGAAATAAAGAAGTACTGTTGTTTTAATCGTAAATGTCTTCCCTCTTCATGATTATCCTCTGGGTACAGTACCTTTGAAATCACTTCTGCCAGTTCTTTTTCTGCCAACGCATCTACATACTGTCCCTTTCCAAAGAGGCCCATATCTAGTGGTTTTAATGCCCTTGCTCCCCACAATCTTAAAGTATTGATGACATTAGATCTGTATCCCACAATAGGTACATCATAGGGAATTGCCTTGACACACTGGCAATTTTTCTGCAAGATAGTCAACTTGCCATTCTCTATGGCTTTTTCAACAGTTCCTCCAAAATACACCATCTCAGGCTCTTCAGGCTTAGCCACCTCCCACACATTGCCATCTTCTAACCAAGGGTCCGGCATCTCCACTTGATAACCATCAATGATTTTTTGTTTAAACAAACCATACTCGTATCTTATACCATTTCCATGCCCCGATAGTCCTAATGTCGCTAAAGAATCTAAGAAACAAGCAGCTAATCTGCCTAAACCACCGTTTCCTAACCCTGCATCTGGTTCCCTTTCTTGAATTTCCTTTAGGTCTATCTCTAATTCATTGCAGGCAATCTCTGCCTTTTCCTCCAACATGAGATTTGTTAGATTATTATGAAAAAAACGTCCCATCAAAAACTCCATAGATAGATAATAGAGTTCTTTTCCGTTTTCCTCTAATACCTTTTCTTTAGAATAAGCCCAGCTCTTCATAATGTCATCTCTTAAAGCAGTGGCTACTGCCTTATATAATTGAGACTTGGAGGCATTTTTTAAATTTCTGCCAAAGAGGGTTTGTAGTTTTAATTCAATTGCATGTTTAATATCCTCTACTTGAATTTCTTTTTTTTTCATTTTCTACCTCCATATATTATATTTGTCACGTAAACAGCCTTTGATTTACTGATTTATCAAGCGATTGTATAGGCTTTTGTATTGATCTGCTGAAAGATTCCAACTAACATCACTTTTCATGGCATTTTTTACTAAACCATCCCAAACCTTCTTATCGTGATAAAACTTAACAGCTCTTTTTATGGTGTATAACATATCATGGGCATTATAGTTGGCAAAACTAAAACCATTGCCCTCTCCTGTCTCTTCATTGTAGGATTTAACCGTATCCTTCAATCCTCCTGTTTCCCTAACGATTGGAAGACTCCCATAACGTAAGGCGATCAATTGCCCTAATCCACAGGGTTCAAATAAAGAAGGCATCAAAAATAAATCAGAAGCACCATAAATTTGATGTGCCAATCCATTATCAAAGAATGTATTTGCACTTACTTTATTAGGATATTTCATAGCTATGTCACTAAACAGTTTATGATACTTATTATCTCCTGTGCCTAAAATCACTAGTTGTAAATCAAGTTGTAGTATTTCTTCTAAAACATGTTCAATCAAATCTAGTCCTTTTTGCTCTACTAATCTTGAGACAATTGCCATTATAGGTATTCCCTCGCCGATAGGCAATTTCAACTTTTTCTGCAACTCTAATTTATTTAGCACTTTATCTTCTATCCTTGCTATATTATACTTCTTAAAAAGATAGTCATCTGTTTCTGGATTATATTCCTCATCATCTATACCATTGATAATTCCCATTAACTGATGTTTTTTAGCAGACAGTACCCCATCTAGTCCTTCTCCATAATAAGGACTTTGTATTTCTTCAGCATAGGCAGGACTAACCGTTGTTATATAATCAGAAAAATTTAGTCCCCCCTTGATATAACTAACATTATAGTAATATTCCACACCTTCGTGATGGAAATAGTCTTTGCCTAATCCCAATAGATCCTCCAATACACCGTGGGGAAATAATCCCTGATACTTCAAATTATGAATCGTAAATACTGTTTTTATTTTTTCATAAAAAGGTTGTTGACGATAATGAGCTTTTAAAAGAGCACTGACCATTCCTGTCTGCCAGTCATGGCAATGGATAATATCTGGTTTAAAATCAATATGGGGTAAAATAGCTAGTATGCTCTTACAAAAAAAAGCATATCGCTCTGCATCATCATAGTGACCATAATATTCATAAGGCTGACCTTCTCGTTTAAAGTAATATTCATTGTCTACAAAATAAAAAATAATGCCCCTATATTCTAACATCTCAATACCACAAAATTGATTACGCCACCCTACGGGTACATGGATACTTTTGATCCATTTCATTTGTTTTTTATAGGTTTTGGCTATAGCATCATACTTTGGTATCACCACCCGCACATCCATATCCTCCCCCTTTAGGGCTAAGGGCAAAGAACCTACTACATCTCCTAACCCCCCTGTTTTAGCAAAGGGTACAGCCTCTGATGCAGCAAAGAGAATATTCATTTTTTGTTTCCCCCTCCATTATATAACCTGTGTTTTTCTTATAAGAATGGGATTTTTTTCTCCACCCTTTATGATTTTCCCCGTTGTAATCTTTACATCTTTATCTAAAATAGCATTTTCTACGATGGCATTTTCCCCTATTTCATTTTTCTGCATCAGAATACTATTTTTTACCACTGCGTTTTTGTGAACCTTTACTCCCCGAAAGAGAATACTGTTGATTACTTTTCCTTCAATAATACAACCTTCTGTTATTAAAGAATTTTTTACTTCACAGCTTTTGGCATACTTAGCAGGAGCCTCGTCATTGATTTTTGTACGAATAGATCCTTCTTTAAAGAATACTTCCTTCCAAATCTCTGGTGTCAGCAAATCTATACTATGTTTATAGTAACTGGCTACACAATCTATATTGGCTACATAACCTTCGTATTGATAACCATACACATTATACCTATGAATATTTTTAATGATTCCATCCTTTATAAAATCACTGCAACCCTTTGCAGTACACTCTTCTATTATTTCTAAAAATAAAGATTTTTTCATAAAAACAGTTTCAAGTGCAGTACAGCAATCTATATTTTTCCTTTTATTGACTGTCATCTCTGTAATAAGATCTTGTTGATCTACTTTTAAGGCTAAACATCTAGTGTTTGTTAAGTTTTCCTTATCTTTTTTATACAAAACTATTATATCTGCATTTTTTTCTTCATAATAATCTCTTACTTTTTCATAATTTAACTTATAGAGTATATTACTACTGCTGATCAGTACATACTCCTGCTTACTTCTTTGAAGGTAATCTATGTGATCGTAAAAGTAGTCCAGGTCTCCCAATTTCTTTTCAGATGTGCTTTTTTGGAGGGTAGGAGGTAAAATAAAAAGACCATCTTTTTTACTATGAAGTCCCCAATCTTTGCCTGTATTGACATGACCTATAAGGGACCTGCTATGATGCTGGGTAAAAATCCCTACATTGTTTATACCAGAATTCACCATATTGGATAATATAAAGTCCACCATTCTATACCTGCCTCCAAAAGGCACCGCTGCTGTTGATCTCTGGCTTACGATTTCTTTTAGATCCTTCTTAATCTTAATATCATTAATAATCCCCATCACATTTCTCATAAACTATGCCCCCTCCCTTGCCATCATATCTTTAGACTTCAACAAGGAGCAACTGTCCTTACTTATTTGTGCACCAGCATCAATATGGGTATCTTTACTAATACGAACTTTTTGCCCTATAACAGTAATCTTTTTTCCCTGATTGCTGCCTGTTCCAATACAAACATTGTCTTCTATGGTCACATCTTCTCCAATGATTGCTTTTTCAATGGTGACGCCTTTGCCAATGTAGGCGTTACCCATAATAACAGAATCCTTTATAACAGTTCCACTTCCTATATACGCTCCTGTAAAAATAACTGTATTATTAATTTCTCCAAAGATTTGGCACCCATCTGTAACCAATGATTGTTGAAGATTGCCAGATTCAGCAACATACTGAGGTGGTTGACTGGTATTGACAGAATAAATCCTCCAGTTCCTATCAAAAATATCTAATGGTGCCTTTTGTAAAAGTAAGTCCATATTAGCCTGCCAAAAACTTTCTATGGTTCCTACATCCTTCCAATAGCCATCAAAGTGATAGGTATAAAGCTTTTCTCCCTCCCTCAACATTTTAGGTATAATGTTTTTACCAAAGTCATTATGGGATTTTCTATCTTCCTCATCCTCTATTAAATGTTTCTTCAATTTTCTCCAGTTAAAAATATATACGCCCATAGAAGCCAAATTACTGATAGCTTCCTTTGGTTTTTCTTGAAACTCTACAATCCGTCCCTTTTCATTGGTATTCATAATACCGAATCTATGGGTTTCCTCCCAAGGCACTTGAATCACCGAAATAGTAGCATCAGCATTTTTTCTCTTGTGCTCCTGCAACATAAGAGCATAGTTCATTTTGTAAATATGATCTCCCGATAGTATTAGTACATACTTAGGGTTATAATAATCAATAAATGCCATATTCTGATAAACTGCATTGGCTGTTCCTTTATACCAGTGCCCCCCATCACTTGTAACATAAGGAGGTAATACGCTTACCCCTCCCCCTTCTTTATCTAAGTCCCAAGGCCCTCCAATTCCTATATAAGAATTTAGAACCAGTGGTTCATATTGTGTTAAAACCCCTAATGTATGAATCCCTGAGTTTGAACAGTTACTTAGGGTAAAATCAATAATCCTATATTTCCCTCCGAAGGGTATCGCAGGTTTTGCTATATTCTTTGTTAACAGTCCTAATCTACTTCCTTGCCCTCCAGCTAAAAGCATTGCAACACATTCTTCTTTCAAAAAGTCTCCCTCCTTTAACTGTTTATCACCTTGTTACTTTTTTCAAACTACAAACTTTTTTCTACCGTATCCTCCCACAAAGAAACCGAGTCTTCACTTACCAGCTTAATAAATAAGGTAGCCAAAGGCGGCACTTCTACTTCCAAGGAATATTGTTGTTGATGCCACTTTATATTGTCAGCTGCTAACTCTTGCCTATTTGTCATTCCTGTACCTCCGTAAATTTCTAAATCGCTGTTGAAGACTTCTTTATATATGCCCCTCACTGGAACACCAATTCTATACTTATGCCTTGGTATCGGTGTGAAGTTGCAGAGAACAATGGTAAAGCTTTTCTCCTCTTTCCTCATGAAGGTGATCACACTTTGACTATAATCATGGGGATCAATCCATTGAAAACCTTCTGTGGTATGGTCTTGCTGCCAAAGATTTTTTTCTTTTCTATAAAATTTCAGAAGATCTTTTACATAATATTTAAGTTTATTATGCATATCGTAATTTAATAACACCCAATCTAAACTTTTATTGAAATCCCACTCGATAAATTGACCGAATTCTGTCCCCATAAACATAAGTTTTTTGCCTGGATGCCCCATCATATAACCATAGTAAGATCTTAAATTAGCAAACTTCTGCCAATAGTCTCCTGGCATTTTATTTAATAATGATTTTTTACCATGCACTACTTCATCGTGGGATAAAGGCAAGAGAAAGTTTTCTGAAAAAGCATATACCATTGAAAAAGTAAGGGCATGATGATGCCACTTTCTATGTATAGGATCCATCTCCATATAGCGTAATGTATCGTTCATCCATCCCATGTTCCATTTATAATTAAATCCTAATCCCCCGATATAGGTGGGTGCTGTTACTAAAGGCCACTGAGTGGATTCTTCTGCCATCATAAGGGCATTAGGAAAGTATTGAAATACTGTTTTGTTTAACTTCTTGATAAATTCTATGGCTTCTAAGTTTTCTCTTCCTCCATATTGATTGGGCCTCCACTCCCCTGAGTTTTTGCCATAATCTAGGTACAGCATATTGGCTACTGCATCTACCCTTAGTCCATCAATATGATAGACATCTAACCAAAACAAAGCATTAGATATTAAAAAACTATGTACTTCTAACCTTCCTAAATCGAAGTTCAAGGTACCCCAATCTTTGTTATTTGCTTTTATAAAATCTTCATATTCATAAGCATGTTTACCGTCAAATGCCATTAAACCATGCTGATCTTTGCAAAAATGTCCCGGTACCCAGTCTAAAATAACACCTATACCTTTTTGATGAAGTTTATCCACGAAATACATAAAGTCATGGGGAGTACCATAACGACTGGTAACAGCATAATAGCCTACAACTTGATAACCCCAAGACCCATCAAAGGGATGTTCCATAATCGGCATAAGCTCTACATGGGTATAACCCATCTCACAGACATAGTCAGCTAGTTCATCTGCTATTTCCCTATAACTATAGAAATCTCCATTTTCTTTTCTCTTCCAAGAACCTAGATGTATTTCATAGATCACCATAGGTCCCTGCAAATTATTTTTTTTACACTTATTCCTTTGCCATACTTCATCCTGCCATTTGTATCCCTCTAATGGATACACCACGGAAGCTGTATTAGGTCTTACTTCTCCATAAAAACCATAAGGATCGCTCTTTAAAAGCCTCTCACCATCATCAGTATGTATCTGGTATTTATATAAATCTCCCTTCTTCAATCCTTCTACAAAAATTGTCCAAAGAGATGAGTCTTTGCTTCTTTCCATCGAATGATTCTTTCCCTGCCACTGATTAAAGTCTCCCACCACTTTGATTTCTTTTGCATTTGGTCCCCATACAGTAAAACGTACCCCCTTCTTACTCTCCTCCTCTGTCAAGTGAGCCCCCATCATCTGGTAGCTTTGAAAATACGTTCCTTCATGAAATAAATAAATATCACGATCCTCTTTGGAATATTTTTTCATTTTGCTGTCCCCCACTTATCCCTTTTATTTTTCTCCCAACTGCCTTCTATAATAAAAATTTACTTCCGTAGGTATCTTATTAAACTTATTGGCAAATCATTCATTATATTTTTGTTAAACTTTTAAAACCTTCTTATTTAGGCTTGTTTAGAGGCATTGAAATTTTTCTCTATCCCTTGGAATACTCATCCAGAAGAACTCGGTAATAATTGTATTATTTTATACTTATAATAAACTATCGTTAGCGTTAACTTAAAATAATTATTACTAAAATTCTCTTGAACTGTCATCCTGAGCGTAGCGAAGGATGACAAATTATGGATTAAGTTAACGCCTATGAATAAACTATTGAAAATGATAATAATGAAGAAATTACGTAAAATATGATGGGAGGAAAAGTTTTATGTTAAATATTGATTGGGCAGAATGGCTAGGATATTCAGCTTCTATTTTAATTTTAATTTCTTTGTTGATGAGTTCTATTGCCAAATTAAGATGGATCAACTTAGGAGGTTCTATCTTATTTTCTCTTTATGGTTTTCTCATAGGTGCTTTACCAGTAGGTATTGTGAATTTATGTATCACCATCATTAACATTTACCACTTAACGAAAATCTATAAAGTAAAGGAGTATTTTCGAATACTTCCTATCAACCCTGATTCTGAATATCTTCAATACTTTTTTAGTTTTTATAAAGAAGATATAAAAAAGTATCTTCCTCAATTCAACTTTCGTATTGCTGAAAACAGTGTAGGATTTTATGTTCTTAGAAATTTAGTACCTGCTGGAATTTTTTTAGGAGAAAAATATGAGGAAGATGCTCTCTTGGTACAGTTAGATTTTGTTATACCAGAATATAGAGACTTTAAGATAGGAAAGTATATTTATGAAGATCAGAAAAACTACTTTTTGAATTTAGGTTATACCTATTTGTATAGTCATGCAATAACTGAGAAACACAAAAGTTATTTGCTTAAAATGGGTTTTAAAGAAGTTATAAAAAATAACAAAAAAATGTTTGTAAAAGGGATTTCTTCTTCCGAAAAGTAAATAATACACTATAAAACTATCTTTTTCTTTTAATACCTTTTAAAAAACAACTGAGGTGATTCCTATATTTAGAAAAGCCATTCGTCTATTAAAATATTTTAAATATTCTCCAGTAAATCGCCATCTTTCTCCTGAACATCCACAAGCAAAGAAGGAAAAACTACCTTCTACTATGGAGGGGATTGAGGATCGCCTTAAGGAATTTTTTCATAATAATGAAGGCTTGATCATTCGGCCCTTCAAGATCAAAACCTATAAAAATCATAAAGCCTTTATTGCTTATATTGACGGTCTCATTCACATGGAAGCTATAGAAGATAATGTACTAAAGCCTTTGATGAAGGAGGATATTACACAACAATTACATTACATCACCTGCAAAACAATTGCAGATACTTTAATAAGTGAAGTGATTACCTCTGTTAACTCCTTCACAGTGAAACAGCTAGATGAGACAGTTTTCCAGTTATTAAAGGGAGCAGCCATTGTCTTTATTGAGGATTCTCCCACTGCTATCGTCGTTCCTGCCCAAAACTGGGAAACAAGAAGTGTAGCAGAACCTTCTGGGGAAGCTGTCGTACGGGGTCCTAGGGAGGGTTTTAATGAAGATTTGTACACCAATATCACATTGATTCGTAGAAAAATGAAAAACACAAAATTAAAATTTGAATTTATTACCCGTGGCATTTATTCCAATACAGAGCTGGCTATTTGTTATATAGAGGGTCTGGCAGACGAAGAGATCTTAAGGGAATTAAAGGCTCGTATAGAAAGAGTCAGCATAGACGCTGTTTTAGAATCAGGTTATATTGAGGAGTTTATAGAGGATCAGCCCCTATCACCTTTTCCCTCTGTAGGAAATACAGAAAAACCAGATGTAGTTGTAAGCAAGATTTTAGAGGGCAGAATTGCTATATTATGTGATGGTACTCCCTTTGCCCTCACAATTCCCCATCTTTTCGTTGAGCACTTGCAGACCAGTGAAGATTATTATATCCGATGGGGGTATGCCTCTATGTTGAGAATTCTACGGTTTTTAGCTCTATTTATTACAGTAACACTGCCGGCTTTTTATGTAGCTGTACAAACGTTTCATCAAGAAATTATACCCTTTAAACTGTTTTTGTCCATTGCTTCTGCAAGAGACGGTATACCTTTTTCTTCTTTTACCGAAGCCCTCATGATGATTATCATCTTTGAGTTGTTGAAGGAAGCAGGTATTCGTATGCCTAGACCTGTAGGACAAGCCATCAGTATTGTAGGAGCTATCGTATTGGGACAAGCTACCGTTGAAGCAGGGATAGCCAGTCCTTTAATGGTAATTGTTGTAGCTCTGACTGCCATTGCGGGATTTGTTGTTCCAGCACTTGATGAGGCTATTTTATTATCAAGGGTTCTTTTGTTGGCTTTAGCCAGCATCGTAGGTTTTTATGGCATTGTTTTTGGCTTGGTTATGATCTTTGTTCACATATGTAATTTAAGATCCTTTGGCATGGAATATCTATATTCTTTAACCCCCACCCACTATAAAAACTTTCAAGATGCTTATATTCGTGCTCCTCTTTGGAGTATCTTTATAAAAAGAAATCATTAGTGTTAACCTAAAGCATAATTTGTCATCCTGAAGGAAGCAAAGGGGAGTCGAAGGACCTTAGCATTAGCAAAATAATAGTTCAATAAGATTTTGGAAATAATTGTATTAATTTAACCCTTATGAAAAAGAAATACAAAGTGCCATAATATTAAGGGGGTATGAGCTTTAATGAAAAAGATAAGTGTATTTATTATTTTTATAATGCTACTGCTACTTCTTACAGGTTGTTGGAACCAGAGGGAAATAAACGATTTAGGTATCGTTATCGCTATGGGCATTGATATAGTAGAGGAGGATAATATAGCGTTAACAGTACAGATGGTAATGCCTAGAATGTTAGATAAAGATTCTGGTAAAGAAAATGCTATTGTTTCTTATACTGAGACAGGTTTAACTCTTTTTGAGGCACTAAGAAAAATTAACCTGGTCTCCAGTAACAAGCCCTATATTGGTCATATACAATTAGTTGTTTTTGGAGAAAGCCTTGTTGAAAAAAACCTCCAACATGCTGTTGATTTTTTAGAAAGAGATCATGAATTTAGAACTCAGGCCTTAGCTGTTGTCACTAAGGGTATGTCTGCAAAGGAGTTGCTGGAGATAGGAAGTCTTATGGAGCTTTTACCCGCTGTCCATATCGTAGACATCATACAAAATACTGAACATACAGGTACTTCTAGAAAAATGCTTTTATTTCAGGTTTTTGAAGATCTTAATAGACCTGGAAACCATTTGATTTTACCCACCATATCTAAAAAAACGGTTGAGCAGCCTAAGGTTGTAAGAGATCTTCGTATTGATGGTGTTGCAATTTTGCAGTATGGTAGGCTAATAGGTTTTTTAGATCCTCTAGAAACCAGAGGATATCTGTGGGTTATAGGGGAGGTAAAGGGTGGTATTTTAGTTGTTCCTGCTGAAGGAAGGAAGGGTGAATTGCTTTCTATGGAAATTCTTCGCACTCATTCTAAAATGGATGTACATCTTGTAGAAGATGTCTTTCACTTAACTGTTGAAATAGAAGAGGAGGGCAATATTGGTGGTCAGCAAAATCCAAAGGATTATACAGATCCCGAGGGCATTGCTTTTCTGGAAAATCAAAAAGAAAAAGTAATTTATCAAGAAATTGAAGATGTATTTTATATAGCTCAAAATGTACTGGGAACAGATTTTTTTGGTTTTGGTGAACTGGTTTATAAAAAATATCCCCATATATGGAAAGAAATACAAGGTGACTGGGACACTATCTTTCGAAACTGTCCTGTTGAAATTAGTGTTCAATCAAGAGTTAAGGGATCTGGACAAATACTGCGTCCCTCCCATAATCAATAGGTGGTGTTGTAGATGATTTTTTTTATTATTTTCATTCTGTTATGTTTAACCCTGTTGGATCTTCCTTTTCTGCTACAATATAATAAAAGTAATGTTACGATTACTTATCTTGCTTTGGTTCTCATAGGAATTGCTATCAGTTATATTGTAGTTCAAGAGGTTCCAGTCACTTCTCCTGCAGTGCTTATAGAAAAAATAGTAGTGTTTGTAATAGGGAGGGTGTAGTATGGTAAAACAAGTGCAAATATCCCCCATTCAGTTTTCCATTCTTCTTATGGGCTTTATACTAGGCAGCACCGTTATTATGATTCCTGGTAGTAATGCTCTTAATGATGCTTGGCTTGCCTATCTTATCGGATGGCTGGGGGGCTTTGTATTATTTAGTATCTATTTACTACTTTATCAAAGACATCCTAATAAGACATTGATTGAAATTCATCAGATTCTTTTAGGAAAGTGGATGGGAAATATTGTTTCTCTTTTATATTTATGGTACTTTTTACATTTAGGTACTTTGGTATTAAGAAATTTTGGGGAATATGCTATCACAGTAAATATTCCAGAAACCCCTTTGTGGTTTATGGTTTTACTTTACATTATTGTAATAGGTTATTCTGTAAAAAGTGGCTTAGAAGTAACCAGTCGTACCGCCGAACTAGTTGTTCCTTTTGTGTTTTTGTTTCAAATAGGGATTACCTTGCTGCTAATACCCCATTTTGATTTTGCCAACTTACGGCCTTTTTTGGGGAGAGGGCTAAGTCCAGTGTTTAGTGCTTCTTTTTCAGTGCTTACCTTTCCCTTCGGCGAAACTGTTGTTTTTATGATGTTATTTCCCTATGTAAATCAGCAAAAAAAACTAAAAAAAACCTTTATCTTTTCCTTTTTATTAGCAGGAGCACTGCTACTGATGGGGGTTTTTAGAGATATTACAATCCTAGGAGAAACTGGGATAGATCGACAAATATTCCCTCCCCACTTAGCCGCAAAGAGAATAGAGTTTTTAAATTTTGATCCCTTAATTGGCGTCATGTTTTTTGTGGGTGGTGGTGCAAAGGTTTGTGTTTGTTATCTAGCTGTTGTCATGGGTCTTGCACAGCTGACTAACTCTAAAGATCATAGGGTTTTTGTTTATCCTATTGGAATAATTCTCACTGGATTATCTCTTTGGATTTATGACAGTACTCCTCAGATGCTTCAGTGGGCAGTAGATATATGGCCCTATTATTCCATCCCTTTTCAAATTGTTCTTCCAGTGATCTTACTGATCATAAGTTTTTTGAAATCCTCCAATAAACAGCAGGTAAAGAGTTGATTCTCTTTTACCTGCTATAGAGCTTTGTTATTTCATAAATTTTTTTAGCCAATCCCTTCGTTAAAGTTTCTTTTCTCACCCTCCATCGCCAGTTGTCTCCAATGGTGGAAGGCGTGTTCATTCTCCCTCCACTGCCTAAACCTATAAAATCCTGTAATGGTGCTATAGCTAAATTTGCCACAGAACTCCATACTCCCCGTATAAATCCCCAGTGACATCCCTCTTCTTCATCAAGTTTTAAGTATTTTTGGGCAAAGGCTACATTTGCCTCTGGCTCCTTTTGTATCCATCCCATAACAGTATCGTTATCATGGGTCCCTGTATAAACAACACAATTTCTTATGTGGTTATGGGGAAGATAGATGCTTTCCTCATTAGGACTGAAGGCAAATTGTAAAACCTTCATGCCCGGATAACCACTCTCCTCCCTCAAGGTGATTACCTCTGGTGTTAGAAAGCCTAAATCCTCTGCTATAAAGTCCACCTTTCCCAATTGATCTTTAATGACATGGAATAATTTCATACCAGGCCCCTTCATCCATACCCCTGCTTCAGCCGTTTTGGCTCCATAGGGAACCGCCCAAAAAGATTCTAAGCCCCTAAAGTGGTCTATTCTTATCACATCATATAGCTTCCTACTGCCAGCAATTCTTTTGATCCACCAGTCATAATTCTTTTTTTCTAAAACTTCCCATCTATATAATGGATTCCCCCATAACTGTCCCGTCTTTGAAAAGGCATCTGGGGGACATCCTGCAACTTTTAGAGGTCTTTTATTGGTATCCAATAAAAAAATCTCGCTATTGCCCCATGTGTCAGCACTGTCCTCTGCCACATAGATAGGCAGGTCTCCAATGATCTTGATCTTTTTCTTGTTGGCATATTCTTTTAGTGCCCCCCACTGCCGATAAAATAAGAATTGTAGAAAAATCCAGTAATTGATTTCTTTTTCTAATTTTTCTTTATATTTATTGACAGCATCACTTTTTCTTAATTTGATTCCTTCCTCCCATTGATACCATGGCTTTAGATCAAAATGAAATTTAAGTGCCATATACAATCCATAATCTTCTATCCACTCCCTATGGTTTTGTCTAAAATCCTCTATCTCCTCCTTATATTTTTCTTTTCCTTTAAGAAAAGTCTTTTTTAAAAGCGGCAGTTTATTTGCAAAAACCTTATTGTAATCCACCTTTTCTTCATTGTTTCCAAAGTCTATGCCCTCTAAGTCTTGTTCTGTCAATAACCCCTCCTCCTCCAATAGCTTCAGATCGATAAACAAGGGATTGCCAGCAAAGGTAGAGAGGGATTGATAAGGTGAATCTCCATAACCAGCCATCGTTATAGGTAGTACCTGCCAGAACTTTTGCCCTGCTGCTTCTAAAAAGTCAACAAACTCACAGGCTTCTCTTCCGAGACTTCCTATACCATAGGGGCTTGGTAGAGAAGTAATATGCATCAAAATTCCACTGCTTCTATTTATCATTTTTCTTCTCCCTTTCTAAAGCACTGACATTTTATAGCGGAGTCATGGGGACGGTTCATCTGGCACGTATGCTTTTTATGTGCCTGAGGAACTGTCCCCGTGGCGTAGCGGATGTAACATATTTATTACAACTTAAATAGCTAAAGAAATTGCACAAGTCCCATTAATAATATTGTTTGGTAATCTCTATTTAGTACTCTAGTATCTTATTATTTTTTCCCTTATAATATAACAAACCATTGTTTATACAACTAGAAAATTTCTCAGGATTGTGCAAGGTTATGGTACAAATTAGGTATATATCTTTAAGCTGTAATTTTTATCATCAGCGCTAACTTAAACCTTTACAACCTTAATTTTTTTGTAACATATTTTACTTCCTTTAGTCTATAATAAAGAATTGCTTTAGCTGGCCAGCGAAATAGAAGGGATCGATATAATTGGATAGAGACTTTACATTGCTGTATGAAAAATACAAGCAACCTATTTTTTCTTATATATATTATCTATCACAAAATACCACGGAAGCAGAAGAAGTCTGTCAAGATGTGTTCTTAAAGGTATATCTAAATATTGATAAATTTGAAGGCCGCTCCAGCTTAAGAACTTGGATTTATCGTATCGCTAAAAATACCTTCTTAGAATACAAAAGAAAGACTAAAAAAGAAGTATTGATGGAGGAAATAACTTTATTAAACGATCCTCTGCTGGATGAAGCTTCTAGTCCAGAAGATTGTCTCTTAAACAATGAGGCACATATACGTATCAAAGAAACGCTAATGAAAATCAGTGAAAAACATAGAACCTTTATCATTTTAAGAGATATACAAAACTTGTCTTACCAAGAGATTAGTGAAATTACAGATTTAAAGTTAAACACTGTGAAGGTAAATATCTATCGTGCAAGAAGTGAATTTGAAAAAATTTATAAAAGATTGGAGGGACAATAAATGCCTTGTCCATACCAAAGTTTATTGCAGGACTATTTAGAAGAAGAACTTTCTCGTGAAGAAATGTTGAAAATGGAGGAGCATATTGATCTATGTGATGAGTGTCAACAGAAACTAGATACTTTGTTGGATTCCTCTTTAAAACTCCACCAAAATTCTATTGAAATTGATGATGAGGTATTGGTAGAAAAAATCAAAGCCCATCGTAGAGGTATTCGACGAATTTATGTGTATGGTACTTTAGGGTTTTTGCTAGGCTTGCTTTCCCTGTATTATACTTCCGACAGTTTTATCGTAACCAAAGCTATTATGGCTCTACCCTATAAGCTAGCAGAGTTTATGTTGGGGATTTTCTTCTCTAAAAATCAATTGCAGCAGTGGGACTTAATGTACAACCATTTTCAACGGGGAATGGGTTACTTTCCTCATCATCCTATACTAGGTCTTATTGTAGAACTAATAACCCCTGCACTTGTAGCCATGTTTCTTGCTATGATCATAGGCTATCTAACCAGTGATAAAAGGGTTTTTCAAAGAAAGAGAATTCTTCGATTTATCCTCTCCGGCATCATTGTTTTTATGCTGTGGTTTGGTGGAATCTATGGTATTTATAATAATACCCTGAACAAAATAGAAGCCCTGGAAGGAATCAAAACTGTCACCATTTATGAGAAACAAGAACATAGTACTAGTTGGCTTCTAAGAATCGATCAATACAACTTGCAAATAGAAAAATACCTTGACATTATTTCAGGTCTTTCAGAAGCTTCTCCTATAGGAAACTTCACTTCTATGAATTACAAAGAGGGCCTGCAGTTGCTTTTGCAATTTAAAGGGGGCGGTGAAACTACCAGCCATGTGGATATAGACACAGGGATTATGTTTATGCAGAACCACCGTCATTATCAGTTGTCAGAAGAAACACGTTTACAACTCTTAGCAGTAGCAAGGGAGGGGAAGTAATGCATATAAAAGTTGATAAGATCATTGCCGTATGTGGAAGCGCTTTATTAGGCTATTACTTAGGACTATCTGTGTTTCGACACATACTGTGGAGTATCCTGCTAAAGACCTTACCGCCAATGAATACCCGTCATACACCTATGTTTTATACCAACATCATAACAGCTATGATAGCCGCCTCTATAGGTTACTTGCTTTATACAAAGTTTGTTGATAAGTGGTCTATAAGAAAATATAAAAAACAATATACCCTAGGTATAACTGCTTTACTGATCCTGCCAATAATTACTATGGGAAGCTTTCGTATACATGCAGTAAATATTGTAAAAAGTGCAGAAAGCACTACCCCTACAAGCCTTCATCTTCGCTTTGAAGATCCAAGGATAACCTTTGAAATTTCAGAAAACTCTGGGGTTGTATTTGGCAAAGGTATCAGATTACAAAACCAAGAGGATTTGCTAGAGACCTTCGGCAATGCTCTCCAACAGCTAATACTATTAGAAGCTTCTCCACAACCTAAAAACTCCCCGAATCGACATTTGGGCACTCTGTGGATAGACTACAGGCCTCAGGGAAAGTGGTATTCCAAAATCCTTACATGGACAAGGACTGGTTTTGAAGAAACAGCAGCTAATCAAAATTTTCTCTTTTATAAGGGAGTTGAATTAGAAGAGGTATTAGAGGATTTCAATGCCCAACTAGCCAGCTTAGCCAACTATACATCAGCAAAAACCCTTCACATAAGCCTAGTGGATGATAACTTGCATCAAACAGAGTTTTTACTTGAAGAAGATTTTGAATTTCTTTTAACAGGCATGGAAGCTGCTAGCAAGGTTTTGCCAGAAAGCAATATTATTTCTAAGTTCGAAAAGGTATGGAGGGGCGACCAGATGATTTCCGAAAGTGACAAAAATTTTTATGCTTTCTCCCTCAGTAATCAATCTGATAACGCCAGCACCTTAGAAGGTGGTATTTTTCTTGAAAATGTCATCTTATATGATGCCACAGAAAAGATAGCATGGTTTGAAGGTAATTATTATACAATAGACTTATCTTCCATTCTTTTAGTGCAAGAACTTTAACTAAATCATGCAATAGGGTGTTGAAATATGTTTCGTCAACACCCTATTTTTATAGACTTTATGTCAGCATAAAGATCATTTTGAACATCATCTCTTCATAACTTTGTAACTTAGCAGCTATTACAGGCTCCAGTTTTGGATGAATGTCAGGATGTTCTTTTTTGTAGATTTCCCAGGTTTTATAATACTTTGACTTAAATTTCTCTTCTTCAACTTCAAGGGGTTCATTCTTGTATTTGCTTTCTGAAGCCTTCGTTTCTCCAGGATAATCATACTTTCCATTTTCCGCCACATACTGAAGCACAGCCTTATAGTTTTCTACGTTTACGCTATCTAAAGTAACAGGGCTTTTATCAAAGGTAAAATAATATTTCCCACCGGGTGCCAAAATGTCCAAAAGTTCTTTTGCTTTATCTATACACTGTTGTTTTGTGGCAGTCCGCAAGTAGGTTAAAGGATAAAAACCTGAAATAATATGTTTCTTACCTAGTTTTTCCTTTACCAGCTTTGGATCACCAAATTCAAAATAAAACCTTGTATTTTCAGGAAGCTCGTAAAGATAATCTAGATATCTCATCCAATTATTCTCACAAAATATTAAACAGGGCTGACCTGCTTGGGCAAGCAGCTTCACCATTTTAGAAAATGTCGGCCAGTATAATTTTTCAAAATCACTGTCCCTTAAATAAGTACCCATATGTAAAGGTAAAAAAGTGTAGCCATACTTAGAAGGCACAGGAGGGATTCCTCTTTTGATCTGAGTGGGAAGTACAGCTTCACAGGCTTCTATTACTTTTTCGGGATTCCTCTTTACATCCATTGCAATGCCTTTGAAACCTCTTAAAAAATCTGTTAAAAAGTCAAAAGGAGTAGTTACTGACCCAATAGACTCTTTTGGCACTGTATAAAATCCATATTTTTCTATTAACTTTGCATCTATTTTTTCATAGGTTTCCACATAATCAAAAAATCCTTTAAAGGCTTTTGCCATCACCAGCGACCGTGTTATGGGGTCTGTATCTAATTCAGGATACAGCCTTGGAAGCACTTTTTCCATAATGCAGTCGTATGGGTTTTTAATAAATTCATCATATTCAATTGCTTCCATACCACCTACACCAGGGTGCTGTATAAATCCACTTGAACCCATGACAAAAGCCTTGGAACCTAGTATTTGAAGATGAGCAGGGTATCTTGAAAACCCTACAGGATAATAGTCTGAGCTTGTGATCTGACAAGCTTCATCTAAAGCTTCTTCAACCCCCTCTAGTGTCCATTGGGTTTCAGCTAAGGGAAGGCCTGCGTATTGGATACAAAATTCAATGGGTAAACTGGTATGAATCGGCACTCGTTTCGGTATTTTCCCGTCAAATAAGTCTTGAAATAATTGTTTTCTTTCTTCTTGAAGTTTTTTTACATCTTGTTGCATGGTCTAACCGCTCCTTTGTGAGATGGATTGATTAAATTATGTCTTATTTTATTCTTTTTAGCCCTATTTATTTCGCTATCTTCATTCTATCACAATAAAACATTATTATTATCACCATAATGAAATTTTTCTGAAAATAATGGTGAAATTCAAGCCCCGCTAACAAATCCGTTAACGGGGCTTTTCTTATCTATCTTTTGTTAGCCGAATTGCTTAGTTTGGGGAAGTTTCCACAGTTTTAGGTTTGGTGAATGCTATGACTAAAATAGAAATCACACAACTACTTAATATAATTCCTGCAGCTACTACCCAGGCGGCCTTTGGTCCTGTTAAACCAAAAATGCCAGTAAGAAAAGCTAATATAGGAGGTGAAGCAAATTGTCCTAAACCTTGCAGCGCCACATACAGGGAAAGGGCTACAGTAGATGCGGTTTTATGAGCACTCCTTACAATAGCAAGAACCAAAGTAGGATTATAGGTGCCAAACCCTAGGCCAAAAACAATGCTTCCTACAATAAACATTAAAAAAGTGTTTGCATTCAGTAGGATCAAGAAGGCAAAACCAATTAATCCAACAGCCAGTGATATGGTAAATCTTTTAAAGATGGCAGCTACTTTACCATAGATTAATCCTGCTACAAATGCTGCAGCAGTAAATACTGTAAGTACAGTACCCGCTTGAGCCGCATTACCTATCTCTCCTGAAGTCATTACTAATGCTACATTTGTCATAAAGGAGAACTGTAGTATATTAAAAAACGCATTGAAGATAGAAAATAAGTAGGTTTTGCGACTTAGTCTATTTTTAGGTATCTCCTCATCTGTTGTTGCGTTTTGTTTTTTATCATAATTCGGCAACTTAAAATGAATGAGTATAAATATAGGTATTACTAAAAGGAATCCTAAAAAAGCGTATCTCCAGTACATTGAAGCTAAGATACCACCAACCATCTGGAAAACTACCCCAGCCATAGCTCCTACCGCACTTCTATAACCCATTAATGTATCTCTTTCCTGCCCTTTAAATAAATCCGCTACGACAGAGGAAGCCATTGGAAATGATAGGCCAAAGCCTGCACCAAAAACAGCCCTCGTAATTAAGATAAAGGTCATGCCGCCTACAAAAGCAGGTAATATTCCACCCACAAAGGTTAGTGTCATAGCTAGATATAAAATTTTCTTTGGACGCATAAAACGCTCCAGCTGCCCACAGAGTAAGGAGAAAACCACCATCATTAAAGAGGGTAAAGAAGCAATTTGTTTAATTACCTCAGGACTTACATCTGGAAATGCTTTGGCTATTTCCCCAAGTGCTGGTGTAGTCATGCTTGTAGTATACATTAATAGTGCTATCGACAATACAGCTGCTTTAGTAAAAAAATCATGTTTCTTTTCTACCATCATATTTTACCATCCTCTCTTTTATTAAATTTATAGTTGTCTATTTCATAGAACTTAAACTTCCTAGTTTAAAGTAACATCGCCATCATTCTAAACATCATCTCTTCATAACTTTGTATCTTAGGCGCCATGACAGGTTCTAGCTTTGCATCCATTTCAGGATGTTTCTCCTTGTAAGCCTCCCAAGGGGTATAGTATTTGGATTGAAAAACAGGAATATCTTTGCTTACAGGCTTAACTTCTATTTTCTTTTCAGATGCTGCTGCTTCCCCTGCATTATGATAGTTTGTATTTTCTGCTACATACTTAAGCACTGCTGCATAATTCTCTACATTAATACTATCTAAACTAACTGGGCTTTTATCAAAAGTAAAATAATATTTTCCTCCAGGTGCCAATATATCAATTAATTCCTTAGCTTTATCAATACACTGCTGTTTTGTTGCTGTCTTTAGATACGTTAGAGGGTAAAAACCAGATATAATATGTTTTTTTCCTAACTTCTCTTTTACAAGTTTAGGATCGCCAAATTCGAAATAAAGTCTTGTGTTTTCAGGAAGCTCATATAAGTGATCTAAATATCTCATCCAATCATGCTCACAGAAAATTAAGCAAGGTTGACCTGCCTCTGCCAAAGCATGCACCATTTTATAGAAAGTAGGCCAATATAGATTTTCAAAATCCTTGGTTCTAAGATATGGCCCCATATGCAATGCAATAAAAGTATGACCAAATTTAGAAGGTGCAGGTGGTAGTCCCTTCTTAATTTGCAATGGAAGAGCTGCTTCACAGGCTTCTGCTACTTTTTCTGGACATCTTCTAACATCCATAGATATTTCTTTAAATCCCCTCATGAAATCTGCTATAAAATCAAAAGGTGTAGTTGCTCCAGAAAAAGATCCTCTTGGTAGGGTATGAAAACCATATTTTTCAATTAGTTTTTGATCTATCCTTCCATAGGCTTCTATATAGTCATAGAAAGCTTTGAAGGCTTTTGCAAATACCATTGATCTTGTTACAGGATCTGTATCTAATGCCGAGTATAATTTAGGTAATATTTTTTCCATAATACAGTTATATGGATTTTTTATAAAATCATCGTAGTCACTAACAGTCATTCCTTCTATTTCAGGATGCTGTATGAAGCCATTGGAACCCATGACAAGACCCTTTGAACCAAGAATTTGAAGATGTGTTGGGTATCTTGTAAAAGTTCCGGGATAGCAGTCTGCACTTGTCATTTCACATGCTTTGTCTAGTGCTAACTCTATATTTTCTAATGTCCATTGGGTTTCAGCTAAAGGAAGTCCCGCGTATTGAATACAAAACTCAATCGGTAAATTTGTCATAATAGGTACTCTCTTTGGGATTCTTCCCTCAAATAGATCTTCAAATAAAGCTTTTCTTTCCATCTGCAATTTTTTGGCATTTAACATAACAATCGCCCCCTTTTTATATTTTAACTTTAATGAAAAACTTTTTTATCTGAAAATTTTTAAGATTTAACTGTAGCATCTTCCAACTCTTCCTTGTTATAAAGAATTTCTGGATGAATAGATCTTTTGTCAAAAATATTACATAACACCATCGTTATTAAGCATGCTGGAAGTGCTAAATATATAATTTGGCTTACGATACGGAAAGAAGGCATCAAATTCCATATTAAGATGATCAAGATCCCCGTCAAAACCGTCCAAAAACATGTACTCTGCTTAATAAACTTAGGTACATAAAATATACCTACAACAATAAGTGCATAGGGTACAAATAAGGTAGCAAGTTGTAATAAAAATCCTAAAATACTGCTTATCTTTAAAGCCACTAGAAATCCTGTAATACCTGTAACTAATAGAAGTCCTTTTGAAACAACAACTTGTTTTATTTCCGACATTTGAGGGTTGATAAATTTAATAATTAAATCCTTTGTTATGATTGTAGTTAGCCCCATTAGAACCCCAGTTGCAGTAGAAACACTTGCTGCCCAAAGACCCGATAAAACAAAACCTGCAATCCAAGGACCTAAACTGCTTACCACCATTGGAAGCGCCATTGCTCTACTTTCCAGACCAGGAAATTGTGATGCTGCCACTACACCGAGAAAGGCTGCTAAAAATCCTATAGGTGCCATCAAAATAGCTGCTGCAATCATCCCTTTTTTTGCACTTTTATAGTCCTTCGATGCTGCTGTCACTTGAATATGAGCTTGATTTGGTGGCGTATTTAGCATCATAACAATAAACCATCCAAGGATAACAGAGAACCCTATTCCCTCAGTAAAATGTAACCAGTGATCTCCTACTGGCAGTGTCATTTTAATAGCTTCTAAACCATTGTACTGGTTTAAACTTGCTATTACTCCTATGATCAACCCTATATAAATCACAAGCACATTAATTAAATTTGATATACTGGCTGCTAAATAGCCCCCTATCAAAGCTATTGCTAAGTATAATACTAAAGATATAAACATTCCTGTAGTAAAGGAAAATACAGTTGGTAAAAGTGACGT